>NZ_JBKKJR010000015.1:0-59977 GCF_046614755.1 Megasphaera indica | reverse complement strand
CTCAAGTATTCCAGCACTATTTTTTTCTTAAATTCATAACTGTGTTTTGCCATAAAAAAACTGACCCCCAATCGTTAGATTTTTGGTCTAACTATTGGGGGGCAGCTCATTTTGCCATCATGCGCGGTCCCTTTTGCTTTAAATTTAAAACCATCCGCTAACCCCTAGCCACTAACTACTAACCACTTAAATGGGGCTGGCGCATCTGCGACAGCCCCTTTACTATCCCCCAGGAAGGAGGCGCGTTTATGAAGAGAAACATGCAGATACTCGGCTTTTGTATGCTTTTTGTCATCCTTCTCTTGAGTGGCTGTTCTTTGATGCCAGCCAATACAGGGGTCCTCATCGGGACGAACCTGGCCTTGAGCGGCAAGGGTATGTCCTATTCGACATCGACGGAACGGGGCATCGAACTGGCCAAGGATATGGTCAATGACCGGGGCGGCCTCTTAGGTAAGCCCGTTCAGCTCGTATCGGTCGATAATCATGGCAAACCGGAAGATGCCGTAGCCGCTATCCAGCAGCTCACGGTGCGCCATGTGTCGGCCATCATCGGTCCGGATTTGGCCGATTGTACGCGGGCTGTCATCCCCAACGTGGAAGCCGTGAAGATTCCCCTCATCAGTCCGGCCTGCACACAGCCGGATATCACCGTCGATGCCCAGTCCCATGAGGTGTACCGCTATATTTTCCGCGCCGCTTATATCGATGCTTCCCAGGGGCGGGCCATGGCCGACTATGCGCTGAAACAGCTCCATGTCAAGCGGGCGGCAGTCTTTTATTATCCGGACAAGATGTATGCCCAGGGCCTGGCCGAATATTTCCGCAGTGCCTTTGCTGCCAGCGGCGGTGACGTGCCCGTCTATATTCCCGTAGAAAATGTATTGGACCTGACTAAATACCTGCCCTTGTTGCAGCGGGAACAGGTCGACGTCATCTATCTGCCCGGTTATGATGACTGGACGATACCGGCTATCGAGCTGCTGCGCAGTCACGGCGTTTCCCTGCCCCTCTTAGGGCCGGACGGCTGGAATGGACCCAAGATGGAACGAGATGTCGACAAGGATTATTTGACCCAGGTCTATTATACGGACCATTATGCCGGCCACGACGCGACGGATGCGGCCAAGCGCTTTTCCCAGGCTTATTATGAAAAGTATGGGGAATGGCCGGATAGTTATGCCGCCCTGGGGTACGACGCCTTCATGATGACGGCCGATGCCATTGAACGCTGTCAGTCAGCCGAAGCAGCCGATGTGGCCCGGGAACTAGTGAAGACCATCGATTACGATGGCGCGACGGGGACCATTTCCCTCGATGCTAATCACGATGCCATTAAAGACGTCTTCATCATGACCTTCCAAGATGGCCGGCCGGAACTGGCGGCGACGATTCCTGCCGACCATCAGACACAGTAAGGCAGATACTTCGCCATGGCCTGGCGCCGGGCTTTCCAGTCGGGCATGCGGATGGTCATGGCGTCATAGAAATGGCGGGAATGATTGGGCTGGAGAAAATGGCAGAGCTCATGGAGCATGACGTGGTCGATGATGGCTTCAGGCATGATGGCCAGGTAGGTGTTCATGGTGACGATGCCTTTGAGGGGCATGCAGGATCCCCAGCGCGACCGCATGACCCGCTGTTTCAGGACCGGGTCGGGCAGGGCGAGGCCGGCGAATAAGGGCTGCATACGGGACAAACTGGCAGGAAAGAGTTTCTTCCCCAGGGCTTGCAGCAGCTTATGGTAGAGCTTCTGCCGCATGACCAGCGTGTCATCGGCCAGTTCCATGAAGACCGTCTGGCCGCTGCGGCGGATGCTGTTGTGCAGGCCCAGGCGGACGTCGAGCCTGTAGGGCTGGCCTGCCAGATAGAGCGTGTCGCCGTCGCTGAGGGTCAGTATGGGGAATTTCTGTTTCCGTTCTTCCATTTCGCGGATGGCGCGGATGATGAAGTCCGTCTTCTTTTCCAGGAAATCCTCGATATAAGCCCAGGGGACGCGGGCCGGTGCCGACAGGTACAGCGTGCCGTCGCTGCGGACGTGGAGATTGATGTTTTTCACTTTCTTGCGGACCAGGATGACCGGGAAGGTCCGGCCCTGGGCCGTGAACTGGTGTTGTTCGCTCGTCATGGGAATACCTCGCAGAAATAAGATTTGTAGCTATTGTAAATAGAATTCGTTCGTTTGTCAAAAAGGAAGGTAGATTATGCTCGATTTTACGGCCATCGACTTTGAAACGGCCAATAAATACGCCAACAGTGCCTGCTCCCTGGCTGCGGTCACCATGAATGACGACCGCTGTGTCAAAGAAGGCTATACCCTCATCCGACCGCCTTTCATAGTCTTTGATCCGGGCAATATCCAGATCCATGGTATCACGCCGGACCAGGTCGCCCATAAACCGAAGTTCGATGCCCTGTGGGACCGCATCCGCCCTCATCTGGAAGGACGCATCCTGGTCGCCCACTATGCCGTCTTCGATACGCGGGTCCTGCGCAGCCTGCTGAAGACGTACCACCTGGAAAAGCCCCAGGCGTCCTATGCCTGCACTGTCGAGATTTCCCGCCGCGTCTGGCCGGACCTGCCCAATCATAAACTGGACACCGTCGCCGGTCACCTGGGCTATTCCTTCCATCACCATCAGGCCTTGGACGACGCCCGCGCCTGTGCCTACATCGTCCTCAAAGCCGCAGAAATCGTCGGCGCTTCGTCCATGGAAGAACTCCTCAAGGCGACGCACCTCAAGTTGAAGACACTGTGATAGAGTTTGTATTATGGACTTTGTAGGGGCCTGTCGCACGAAGCTTTCTGCCATAATGCAAGGCTCCATTTACTTTATAGTTTGTAGTACAGAGTTTGTAGTTTGCAGAAGATGGCTTTAAATTTAAAAACATTCACTAAAAACTACAAACTGTAAACTTAAAACTCAAAAAGGCGCTGTCTTCATGCGACAGCGCCTTTTTTCTCCATAGTATTGACTAGTCAATATAACGGTGTTATGATAGATTCCGTCAATAAATTTGACTAGTCAATTATAAAAGGAGCGATTGCAGTGATAAAAGAAAGATTATGGACTCGTGATTTCATGGCTCTGGTCCTGGCCAACGGCTTTTTGTTTGCCGGGTTTCATTTCCTCTTGCCGACGATTACCCTCTATGCGGCCAGCTTAGGGGCTACGGGCGGGGAAATCGGCCTCATCGGCGGTATCTTTGGTTATTCGGCCATCTGTATCCGTCTGTTCACTGATACGGGTGTCCACTATTTAGGGAAAAAGAAGTGCCTTTACCTGGGCCTGGCCCTTTCCATTTTGGCTACCGTGTCGTATTATATGTTTGATAGTATCCACGCCATCGTCGCCGCCCGCATCCTCCACGGCTTCGGTTTTGGCCTGAGTACGACCTTTGCGGCAGCTATCGTCGCCGATGTCATCCCGGCCAGCCGCCGCGGCGAAGGGATTGGTTATTTCGGCCTGGGCAGTACGGTCATGATGGCCCTGGCTCCGGCTGTTGGTTTATTTTTACTCAATGACATCAGCCCAGCAGCCCTGTTCTTTGCCTCGGCCGCCGTTTCCTTCCTGGCTGTCCTTGCCAGTGTCTTCTGTCATGCCGGCAAGAAAGTCCGCCGTGTAGAAGTGACGGAAAAGGCTTCTCTGCGCGACCGCATCTGTGAAACCGGTACGGGCCTTCCCGCTATTCTGACGATTTTCTTCGGTGCCGCCTATGGCAGTGTCAATACGTATATCGCCATGATGGCTGCTGAAGCGCATATCGAAAATGCCGGCCTGTTCTTCATCATCGGGACGCTGTTCGTCTTCATTTCCCGTCCTTTTGGCGGCCGTCTCCTCGATGCTAAAGGTGCTTTTGCCGTCGTCATGCCCGGATCGGTCTTGTACTTGATCGGCTTATTGCTCATCATGGCAGCTCATTCGCTCACGGTCTTATTGGCAGCGTCCGTCTTTTATGGCTTAGGTGCAGGCCTGCTGCTTCCGGCCCTGCTGACGTGGATTTTGAATATGGTCCGCCCGGAACGGCGCAGTTCTGCCAGCGCGACCTTCTATAATATGCTCGATATCGGCACCAGCACGGGTATCCTCGTCTTAGGCGTCATCGCCGGCATGGTAGGTTACCGTCACATGTACTGGAGCGTTACAGCTCTCATGATCTGCTTTGCTGTCCTGTTTATGTTCTGTCATTATCGTTATGGCAGCGATGTCATGGCCAGCCAGAAAGCGGGGAAAGGAGCTGTCGCTGATATCCATGAAGATTGAGAGGTATCATGATGGATGTACGAGACCGGCAAGACGATGAACTGGTGCGGCAGTTATTCTGTACGACCCGTATCTTTTCCCGGACTTTAAATGGCTGTGTAGCGCCTTTGGGACTTCACAGCTCGGAATGGATGGTCCTGAACTTCATCCATTTGAATAGCGGCATTGCCCAGGCCGATTTGATACGTCATTTTAAGGTAGAAGCGGCAGCTATTACGCGCACTTTGAGCCGGCTGGAGAAGAAAGGCCTCATTAGCCGCCATCCTATGGAAAAGGGGCGGGGAAAGTATATCGAATTGACAGCATCCGGCCAGGACTTGTTCGCCCAGGCAGAACCCTTTGTGACAGCTCATCGGCGACGGGCTCTGCAAGGCCTGTCGCCAGAGGAACGAAAACTATTATTGAGCCTATATGCTAAAGTACAAGCGGCCTTAGACGAAAAATAGTATATGTTTTTATCATATAGAGGGTATACCTATACTGATTTCCCATAGATAGCTTACAAATTGCCGATATATGCGTATAATTAAATCAAGATATTACCTATGCTGAAAGGAGATTTTACAAATGAAAATTGTCTTGTTGGAATCGTTAGGTATCAGCCAGGAATTACTTGATTCGTATGTGAAACCCTTGAAAGAAAAAGGCTATGAATTCGCTGCGTATGAACGCAACGATGACCCGGCCGTCCAGATTGAAGAAGCCAAGGACGCCGATATCCTCATCATCGCCAATATGCCCCTCAAAGCCGAAGTCATCAATGCCTGCCCGAACTTGAAGTACATCGACGTCGCCTTTACCGGTGTCGACCACGTCGCTCTCGATGCGGCCAAAGCCAAAGGCATCAAAGTCAGCAATGCGTCCGGCTATTCGACAGTTGCCGTAGCTGAATTGACCATCGCCATGATGCTCGATTTGCTCCGCCGCGTACCTCAGGTCGATGCAGCCTGCCGTGCTGGCGGTACGAAAGCCGGCCTCGTCGGCAACGAACTGGAAGGCAAGACCGTCGCCCTCGTCGGTACCGGTCATATCGGCCATCGCGTCGCCGAACTGGTCCATGCCTTTGGCGCCAAGGTTATCGCCTATAACGGCTTCTCCCATAAAGCAGATACGGAACTGATTAAATACCTGCCCATGAAAGAAATGATGGAACAGGCCGATATCGTCAGCCTCCATTGCCCGGTTACGGACAAATCGAAGGGCTTGATCAATAAAGAAACCTTGTCGTACATGAAACCGACGGCCTTCCTCATCAACGAAGCTCGCGGTCCTGTCGTCGTATCCCAGGATTTGGCTGATGCATTGAACAGCGGTAAAATCGCCGGTGCCGGCATCGACGTCTTTGAAAACGAACCGCCTCTCGACACCAATCACCCGCTGCTCCATTCCAAGAACACTATCGTCACGCCGCACGTCGCTTTCGCTACGGCAGAATCTATGGCGAAACGCGCCGTCATCGTCTTTGACAACATCGACGCATACTTAGCCGGAAATCAGAAGAACGTCATTTTGTAATATAGGGCTTGCCTGGTGGCAAGCCTGCAGGCCGCAGTTCGCAGACTGCAGTTCATGAGGGACCACGCATGAAGGGGTTGACCATCATACGTGGTCCCTTTTTGCCTTAATATTTCAAACCATCCGCTAACCCCTAGCCACTAGCTGCTAACCACTAAAACAAGGCTGTCGCATCTGCGACAGCCTTGTTTTTTTATGCAAAAAAATCATGGATTCAATTTTTCTATTCCACTTATTCAAATTATGATGCCTTATCTTGTCTAATGAATACTAGTATGGTAGTATGTAAATGCCAGAAGAAATAAAAGAAACATCAATGAAAACAAGAATTTTATAATTAATTTATAATTGGAGGATTGCCTTATGAGAATGACCTTCCGTTGGTACGGAGAAAAAGATGACAAAATTACTTTGCAGCAGATCGACCAGATTCCTGGTATGGACGGTATCGTCGGCGCTTTATTCGACATTCCTGTCGGTGAAGTATGGCCGGTAGAACCGCTGCTTCACATCAAGCAGCAGTCTGAAGCGAACAACCTGGTCTTCAAGGATTTGGAAAGCATCAACGTCCATGAAGACATCAAATTGGGCCTGCCCAGCCGTGACCAGTATATTGAAAACTACATCACGTCCCTGCGCAATGCTGCCAAAGCCGGCATCCAGATGGTCTGCTACAACTTCATGCCCGTCTTTGACTGGACCCGGACCGACCTGGCTAAACCCCTTTACGACGGTTCGACGGTCCTGGCTTATGATTACCACCTCATCGCCGGCAAGACGCCGCAGGACATGGCCCGGGAAATCCTCGACAACAGCAATGGCTTCGTCCTTCCCGGCTGGGAACCGGAACGGCTGAAAGAATTGTCGCACCTGTTTGAACAGTATGAAGGCATGGATGAAGACGGCCTGCGCAAGAACCTGGAATATTTCCTCAAAGCCATCGTTCCTGTCGCTGAAGAAGTCGGCATCAAGATGGCCATTCATCCCGATGATCCGCCGATTTCCGTCTTTGGCCTGCCGCGCATCGTCAAAAACGAAGACGACCTCGACAAAATCGCAGCCATGGTCGACAGCCCGAGCAACGGCTTCACCATTTGCACCGGTTCCCTTGGCTCGAACCGTCAGAACGACATTCCCCACATCATCCGCAAGTTCGGGAAAATGGGCCGCGTGAACTTCCTGCATATCCGCAACATCCAGGTCCATGAACCGTGGGTCTTCAACGAAGTCGCTCATAAATCGCAAATCGGCAACCTCGATATGTACGAAATCGTCAAAGCCGCTTATGATATCGGGTTCGACGGTCCTATCCGTCCGGACCACGGCCGCATGATCTGGGGCGAAGAAGGCCGTCCGGGCTATGGACTCTACGACCGGGCCCTCGGTGCTAACTACATCTGTGGCTTATGGGATGCTATTAACCGCACGTGCGGGCAGTTATAAAAAGGAGGAACTTACGATGTTGCATTTGAATCGGCAAAGCTTGAAAGAAAATCGTGCTGAATGGGAAAAAGCTGGTATCACTCTTTATTCTTACGATGATGAAGCGGTACAGGCAGCTACCCAGCAGGCTCCGCAGTGGGTCCATTTTGGCGGCGGTAATATTTTCCGTGCCTTTATTGCAGCCCTTCAACAGCATCTGTTAAATAAAGGGCTGGCTAAGACCGGTATCATCACGGCTGAAACATATGATGAAGAAGTCATTGAAAAAGTCTATCGTCCGTTCGATAACTTGAGCCTGGCCGTCACCATGTATGCCGATGGCCGTTTTGAAAAAGAAGTCATCGGTTCGGTTATGGAATCTGTCGTCTGCCGCCCTGATTTTAAGGCAGACTGGCAGCGCCTGAAAGATATCTTTACCAATCCTTCCTTACAGGTCGCCAGCTTCACGATTACCGAAAAAGGCTATAAATTGAAGGATTATGCAGGTAATTTCTTCCCGGCTGTGGCCGAAGACATGAAGAAGGGACCGGAACAGGCGACTAGTTCCATGGGCTGCATCGCTGCCTTGGCCTATGCCCGCTATCAGGCTGGCGCCTATCCTTTCGCTTTTTTGAGCCTCGATAACTGCTCCCATAATGGTGACAAAATCAAAGAAGCCATTTTGACATTTGCTGATGAATGGGCAGCCAATGGCGTTGCCGACAAAGGATTCGTCGATTATGTCAATGACCCGCAGAAGGTTACCTTCCCTTGGAGCATGATTGATAAAATTACACCGCGGTCTTCTGCAAAGGTACAGGGCTATCTTAAAGAATTGGGCTTTGGCGATACGGAATTGATTCATACGGAAAAAGGAACGTATGCTGCCTTTGTCAATGCTGAAAACGCGCAGTATCTTGTCATTGAAGATACCTTCCCCAACGGACGCCCGGCATTGGAACAGGCTGGCGTCATCTTTACTGACCGCAATACTGTCGACAAAGTAGAACGCATGAAAGTGTGCACCTGCCTCAACCCGCTGCACACGGCCATGGCTGTATATGGCTGCCTGTTAGGCTACACGCTCATTGCTGATGAAATGAAAGATCCGCAGATTAAAGGTCTCATTGAAAAAATTGGTTACCAGGAAGGACTGCCGGTCGTAACGAATCCGGGCGTCCTCAATCCGGAAGATTTCATCAAGGAAGTCCTCGAACAGCGCCTGACCAATGGGAATCTGCCCGATACGCCCCAGCGCATCGCGTCGGATACATCGCAAAAAGTCGGAATCCGTTTTGGTGAAACCATCAAAGCCTATGGCGACAAAGCCAAGGACTTGAAATATATCCCCTTAGCCATCGCCGGCTGGTGCCGTTATTTGTTAGCTGTCGATGACGAAGGCAAGCACTTTGAACTGAGCCCGGACCCCTTGCTGAAAGACTTGCAGGCTGCCTTGGAAGGCATTACCCTGGGGAATCCTGATTCGGCCAAAGGCAAGTTGAAATCCATCTTAGCCAACAAGGACATCTTTGGCAGCGACCTCTATGAAGTCGGCCTGGGCGAAAAAATTGAAGGCTACTTTGATGAACTCATTGCCGGTCCTCATGCCGTTCGGAATACGTTAGTTAAATATGTAAAATAAAATTTGTTAGGAGGCGCTATTTATGGAAAACATTATACCTGTTTTATGGGTAGGCGTGGCAATTGTATTATTATTGTTCATGACTGTAAAAATGAAATTGCACAGCATGATTGCCTTGTTGCTTATTGCTATTTTTGTTGCTTTTATGGAAGGAATGGATACAGTTACTTTAGTTAAAACGATAACTAAAGGGGCTGGTAGTACATTAGGCGGAGTTGGCTTAGTCATCGTTCTTGGGGCTGCTTTGGGTCAATTAATGACTGATTGTGGTGCATCTAAAAAAATTGCAGATACTATTGTTGCCCATTGTGGAACACGCACATTACGATGGGGCGTTATGTTTGTTGGTATTATTTTTGGTATTTCCATGTTTTTTGAAGTAGGGTTTATGGTAGTTGTTCCGTTGGTTGTTAGTATTGCTAAGGAAGCTAAAATTCCCTATATGTATTTGATTATTCCGGTATTAGCAGGTGTTGCACAAGCACATAGCGTTTTCCCGCCTCAGCCAGGACCGGTAGCTTTGGTGGATGCTTTTGGAGCTGACAGCGGGATGGTATATCTTTTGGGGCTGGTCGTAGTTATTCCTTCTGTTATTTGTGCTGGTATCATTTTACCTCGGTTTTTAAAAGGTCTTGATACCCTCGCAGTTCCTAAATTAGGGAATATTGACGAAAACTCATTGAAGTCTTTTAAATTACCGTCTTTTGCTATTTGTTTATTGATACCATTGTTGCCGGCAGTTTTTATGATTGGGCATACTATTATTGCTAATTTTGTTGCTAAAGGTACTTTCGTTTATACGACTTTTGAATTTTTAGGTAGCCCTAACGTTAGCTTACTTGTAGCGGTACTTGTGGCTATATATGTTTTTGGCATTCGTGCTGGGCGTAAAATTTCTGAAACCTCTGATACGATTTCCTCTGCTATTAAAGGGATATCTACGGTTGTTATGATTATTGGTGCTGGTGGTGTTTTTAAACAAGTCATTGTTGATGCAGGTGTCGGTCATCATATTGCAGCTGCTGTTGCAGGGACATCTGTCTCGCCGCTGATTTTAGCCTTTGCCATTACGGTTGTTATTCGTTGGGCAACTGGTCAAGGGGCTGTTTCCGCGATTACTGCGGCAGGCATTGTTGCACCTTTGATTCCGGTATTTAATGTTAATCCAACATTGCTGATGTTAGCAACTGCTGTTGGGAGTAATACCATTACGATGCCGAATGATGCAGCATTTTGGATGATGAAAGAAACCTTCAATCTGTCGATGGGACAAACTTTTAAAACTTGGGGCTTATTAGAATTAGTTAACTCGGTTAGCGGGTTAGCGGTTGTATTAATTTTGTCATTGTTTATTTGATGAGGTGAGCTGAATATGATTGATCAAAACTGTGGTTATTGTGTAAAAGGCGAACCGCTTGCTAAATTCGGCATTTACATTTGTGATTTATCGGTTAGTATGCTGGTCCTGTTTAAAGAACAGAGTCATCCTGGCCGCTGCATCGTCGCCTATAAAGACCATGTCAGTGAAATGACTGACCTGAGCGATGAAGAACGTAATGCCTTTTTTGCTGATGTCGCCAAGGCAGCGAAAGCCATCCATCAGGCCTTTCACCCGGATAAGGTAAATTATGGTTCCTACGCCGATACAGGGCATCATCTCCACGTTCATTTAGTGCCGAAATATAAAGATGATTTTGAATGGAATAGCACCTTTACCATGAATCCAGACCGCATTTATTTATCTGATGCGGATTATAAAAAGATGATTGATAAAATAAAAGCACAATTGTAAAATACGAATAAGGGCCAGTCATGTGAAGTATGTATTTTCTTGGACTTGGCCCTTTATTAATTCAATTGTTTCCACTTAATATAGTGTATGGCTTTTTAGCTATTAGGAAATATCTTATGGAGGAAAAATATGAGTAAAGTGCTTACTATCGGCGAAGCCATGGGCTTGCTGATTGCTGAAGAAATAGGGCCGCTGGAAGAAGCGGAACATTTTTCCCGCCATGTCTGCGGGGCGGAACTGAATTACGCCGTCGGCATGGCCCGGCTGGTCAATGATGTGTCGTATATTTCTAAGGTCGGCGTCGACCCCTTCGGGAAGTGTATCTGCAACTTCCTCAAGGCCAATGGCATCCACGATGACTATGTCTGGACTGATGACGACCATATGACAGGCTTTCAGATGAAGGAAAAGGTCCTGGAAGGGGACCCGACGGTAGCCAATATCCGCAAACACACGGCCTTTTCCCACTTCCGGCCGGCGGACCTCTCCGGTATCGACTGGACCGGCGTCGACCACCTGCACGTCACGGGGATTCCCCTGGCCCTGTCAGAATCGTGCCGGGAAACGATTTATACGTTGATGATGCGGGCTCACGGTAAGGGCGTGCGCATTTCCTTTGACCCCAACCTGCGGCCCATGCTCTGGAAATCCCAGGAAATCATGGCCCGTGTCATCAACGACGCCGCCCAGTATGCCGATATCGTCATGCCTGGCCTCAATGAAGGCCGGATCCTGACGGGAATGGACAATGAAAGAGATATCGCCGGCTACTACTTACAGCGCGGCGTCCAGACTGTCGTCATCAAAATAGGCGGCAGCCATGGGACCTATATCCGCACGGCCGATGACCAGGAATACCGCGTGCCGAGCTATCACGTCGACCACGTCGTCGATACTGTCGGCGCCGGTGACGGCTTTGCCGTCGGCTTCACCAGTGCCATCTTGGATGGCCTGAGCCTGGAAGATGCTGCCCGCCGGGGCGCTGCCATCGGGGCCATGGCCATCCAGGTCGCCGGTGATAACGAAGGTTTGCCGACGCGGGAACAACTGGCGGTATTCCAACAGAACGCATGATGTTGGTTGTGGGATTCCCACAAGCGGGCCGCCCTTTGGGACGGGCCCCTACGTGCGGCCCTATGGGACCGCTGCGGCCTGCGACCTGCGTTAATGACACCTGCATCAATCCGTATGATTGGTGCAAAACGGCCCCATTAACCGTGAATAGGACATGGCCGATCGGTGTGGAACGGGCGCCCCACGTGGCGCCCCTACGCTGCGGCCTGCGATTATTTTATGAACCAAAAGGAGATAAAGTAATGGATAAATTAGATGTTGTTAAGAAAATTCAGGAAATCGGCGTCGTCGCTGTCGTTCGAGGCAAGACACCGGAAGAAGCGATGATGATGTCCGAAGCCTGCATCAAAGGTGGCGTCACGGCCATTGAACTGGCTTTCACGACGCCGCGGGCTCATGAAGTCATCGAAGCCCTTTCCAAGAAGTATGCCGATAATCCCGACGTCCTCATCGGCGCCGGTACGGTCCTCGACGCCATTACGGCCCGCGTCGCCATCCTCGACGGCGCCCAGTTCATCGTATCGCCGGCCCTGGATGTAGAAACAATCAAGCTCTGCAACCGCTACCGCGTGGCCGTCATGCCGGGGACGACGACCCTCAACGGCGTCATTACGGCCCTGGAATACGGCGCTGACGTCGTCAAGATCTTCCCTGGGGAGATCCTGGGCATGAAAGCCATCAAGGCCATCCATGGTCCCCTGCCGCAGGCTCCGCTCATGCCGACAGGCGGTGTCAATGTAGAAAACGCCGGTGACTGGATCAAAGCCGGCTGCGTCGCCGTCGGTGCCGGCGGTGCCCTCACTGGCGGCGGCAAGACGGCCGATGAAATCACGGCTACGGCCAAGAAATTCATCGCCGCCGTCCAGGCTGCCCGGAAGTAAAAATTTGATGTATGATGTTTGACGTTTGATGAAAGGCTCTCCTCATAGGAGAGCTGGCCGCCGAAGGCGGTCTGAGAGGTTGCTTTAAAAACGGGACTGACGCATGAAGGCCTATGTCATCATGCACCAGTCCCGTTTCTTTATAATTTGTAGTGCGTAGTTTCATTAATGAAATAAATATGTTTTTTTAAGGTCAATACCTTTTAGAAAATTTACACGTTCACACAATCTGTTTAAATGACGTGATGTTATAAAAGAAAAATACGGTAATTAAGCCGTTTAAAAGTGTGTAAATCAAAATAAATTAATTTACCAATGTCGGAAAGGGTTCTTTTTTTCTTCTGGAAATATACAATTTGTGCCCGTTTTGTGATAAGATGAAATTGAGAAAAGCAGGCATTGATTTTCAGAATGATGGAGTTGTTATGGAGAATTTGGAATTATTTGAAAAAGCGCCGAATGAAACGGTGCGGGAATACGCCTATCGCGTGTTGTATGAAAACATTATGTCTTTGAAGCTGCCGCCAGGTACGGCCATGTCTGAACAGGAACTATCGGGTGTCTTGAATGTCAGCCGGACCCCGGTGCGGGAAGCCTTCATCCGCCTGTCGCAAAAGGGGCTGCTCGAAATTTTACCGCAGCGCGGGACCTTCGTATCTAAGATTCACACGGAACAGCTGGCAGAGTTCCGCTTTTTCCGGGTCACCTTGGAACGGGCTATCGTAGAACTGGCTTGCCAGGATTTTCCGGATCCGTGGCGGACGAAATTAGAATTCTGTATTTTCGAGCAGGGCAAATTCATCATCTCAAAAGATGCAGAAAAATTTTTCAAGAGTGATAATACCCTGCACTCTCTACTTTATGAAGGCTGTGGGAAACCGCATATCTGGCAGATTGTCCAAGAATCGAACCTGGATTATGCCCGGGCCCGCGTCCTCAATGTCAGCGATGCTGCTGAGCAGATGCATCTTCTCTACGAGCAGCACAAAAGCATAGTCGGCGCTATCTTTGCCGGTAATACAGAGCTGGCAAAGCGCATCATGACCGAACACATTGACAAGGTCATGGGTGATGTAGAAGTGCTGAAAAAAGAATATCCAGAGTATTTCCGGTAAAGATAGTTTATAGTTCAGAGTTGGGAGTTTGCAGCGAAAACCTTTAAACTTTCAGCTAACCACTAACCCCTAGCCACTAACCACTCAAAAAGAGGCTGTCGCATGTGCGACAGCCTCTTTTTTCACCTCCTGAAACTTTCCCGTTCTACGAGGTCTGCACTGAATTCGGTGCGGACTGGGACGGAATCAGCTTCTTTTCCGGTCAGCTCGGTGACGATGTGGACGGCGGCATTGCACAGGCTGGTCAGTTTATTGTCCAGGCTGGTAATGGTCGGCGTGGCACATTGGGCCAGGATGGAGTTATTGCAGCCGATGACGGGAATGTTTTTTCCATGGCGCAAGGCGGCACGCTGGGCCGCAACGGCAAAGATGTCTTCTGACGTGACGATGGCGTCAAAGGGCATATCGTCTGCGACTAAACGGTCGATGAGTGCTTCCGTATCTTGCAAGGTCCGGGGAATCTGCTGGATGAGTTCTGGTTTCTCCGTCAATCTCCATTCCCGGATCCCCTGGCGGAAACCGTCGAGCTTATGGCGGCCGCTGTAGGTGAGGGAATCGTAAATGTAGAGGATGTCCTGACAGTTCTTGGCAGCCAAAGCGGCGATGACCATTTTCATGCCTTCTTTTTCATTGCAGACGACGCTGTACATATTGGGCTGATGGTAATCGCTGTTGATGGTGATGACCGGGATTTGCCGGGCCGTTTCACAGAGTTGGCGGACATCGGATTCGGAAGAAAATGGCGTGCCGATAGTGATGATTGCATCGACGTGCTTATCGGCCATAGCGGAAATATATTTGCCGTTATGCCCTGTATCGCTGCCGGTATTGGAGAGCATGACGTCGAAATGGTGCTTCCGCAGGCCATCTTCCAGCAGGGATACGGCATGGGCATAGAATATATCGGCCACGTCGGTACAGATGACGCCGACGATTTTCATGGAATCGAGACCTAAGCCCCGGGCGAAGGGATTGGGTTTATAGCCCATTTCTTTCATAACTTGAAGGACTTTCGCCCGTGTCTTTTCACTGACCCGTGTGCTGCCGTTGAGGACGCGGGAGACGGTGGCAATCGATACATTGCATTTCTGGGCGATGTCGTAAATGGTGATGTTCATGGCGATCGTTCCTCTTTATGTAAAAAATCTGGATTGCTTACATTATAGCATACTTTTCTCTGGAAAAAGGAGGGGATACGAAAATGTAAAATGTAAGCGCTTAACTAAGCGGAATAGGAAAACAAGAAAATCTAGGCACAAAAAGAATAATAAAATGGATCGCCCATTCATAATTATGAGTTAAAAGCATGGAAAATGATTAATTTTTCAAATTTAATACGGAAAAATCATATTACGTTGACACTTAGGTAATGACATGATATTCTTTCAGTGAAGATAAATGTAAGAGCTTACAATAAAGTTTACCAATGACCGATGAAGTTAGCGGCCTTATATTGGGAGGAGACGGACAAAATGAAACAATTCATGGACAAAGACTTCTTATTGGATACGGCTACGGCCAAGCATTTATTCCACGATTATGCAGAGCATATGCCGATTATTGATTACCACTGCCATATTTCTCCGCAGGAAATCGCAGAAGATCACCATTTCCGCAGCATTACCGAAGTATGGCTCGGCGGTGACCACTATAAATGGCGCCTCATTCGTTCCAATGGGACACCGGAAGAAAAGGTTACCGGGACAGAATCGACAGATTTGGAAAAATTCGTCGAATATGCGAAAGCTCTTTCACGAGCTATTGGCAATCCGCTGTATCATTGGAGTCATTTGGAACTGCAGCGCTATTTTGGCATTACCGAACCGCTGACGGAAAAGAATGCCGAAGACATCTTTAATCGCTGCAATGCCAAGTTGCAGGAAAAAGGCATGGGCGTCCAGGGCTTGATCGAACAGTCAAATGTCAAAGTCATCTGCACGACTGATGACCCGGCCGATGATTTGAAATGGCATCAGAAGCTGAAAGAAGAAAAGACATGCAGTGCCAAGGTATATCCGGCTATGCGTCCGGACAAGCTGATGAACGTCGACAAAGCCGGTTATGCCGATTACATGGCCCGCCTCGGTCAGGCTGCCGGCGTTGAAATCAAGACTTTTGCCGATATCCGCAAAGCCATGGACAAGCGCATCGCCTTCTTTGAAGAAATGGGCTGCCGCGCTACAGACCATGCACTGGAATATGTTTTCTGCCGCGAAGCCGATGAAGCGACTGTCGATGCTATCATTGTCAAGGCCTTGAAAGGCGAAAGCATCAGTAAAGAAGAAACGGAAGCCTATAAGACGGCTGTCCTCACCTACCTGGCTGGTGAATATTACAAACGCGGCTGGGTCATGCAGCTCCACTTCGCTACCCTGCGCGACCTCAATTCGGAAATGTACCGAAAGTTAGGACCGGATACGGGCTTTGACAGTGTTGCCGAAGGGAATTGCTGCAAAGGCCTCATCGCCTTCCTGGATCATCTCAATGAATGCCATATCCTGCCGAAGACGATTCTCTATTCCGGGACGCCGAATGATAACGCCATGATCGGCACTATTATCGGCGCTTTCCAGGGTCCTGAAGCCCGCGGCAAGATTCAGCAGGGCGCTGCCTGGTGGTTCAATGATACGAAACAGGGCATGATCGACCAGATGACGAGTATTGCTAACTTGTCCGTCTTTGGCAACATCCTGGGGATGCTGACCGACTCCCGGTCCTTCTTATCCTATGCCCGTCATGAATATTATCGCCGAATCCTCTGCAACTGGATCGGCAATCTCGTCGAAAACGGCGAATATCCGAACGATGAAGACGCACTCCGTCAGCTCGTCGAAGATATCTGCTATAACAACGTAGCCAACTACTTCCAGTTCCAAATGTAAACGGAGGGTAAACGATGAAAAACGTCAGTGAACTTTATACAAAAGCTAAACATCCCGTCCGTATCTTACAGTTCGGAGAAGGCAATTTCCTACGGGCCTTCGTCGATTACGCCGTCGATGTAGCTAATGAAGAAAATGGTTTTGATGGCAGCGTCGCTGTCATCATGCCCCGGTCGGGCAAGACGGACCGCTTTGCTAAACAGGATGATGTTTATACGGTCTGCCTGCGCGGCCAGCAGGATGGCAAAGTCTATAAAGAAAACCGGGTCATTACTTCCGTCCAGACCGTGCTCAGCGCCCGCGATGAATATGATGCGTTCATGGCCCTGGCTCACGAAGATTCGCTGGAATTCGTCGTATCGAATACGACGGAAGCCGGCATTACCTTTGATGAAAAAGATGCTTTTACAGATTGCCCGCCGTCGACTTTCCCGGCAAAATTGACCAAGTTCCTCTATGAACGCTATACCTTTTATAAAGGCGCTGCCGATAAGGGCCTGACCATGTTGCCGACGGAATTGAATGACAACAACGGTAAACTCCTTCGGGACTGTGTAAACCAATATGTATCCCTGTGGAAACTGGAAGCGTCTTTCCAGTCCTGGCTTGACCAGCACTGCCAGTTCACGGATACCTTGGTCGACCGCATCGTCGTCGGTTATCCGGCTGATTCCATCGCGGCTCTGCAGGACGAACTGGGCTATGAAGACAGCCTGCTCGACCAGGCCGAACCTTTCTCCTTATGGGTCATCGGCGACCCGGCGCTGGCTTCGCGGCTGCCGTTAAACTCAAGTAAATTCCATGTTGAACTCACGGACCATATCCAGGCCTTTAAAGAACAAAAAGTGCGCATCCTCAACGGGGCTCATACGTCTATGGTCCTCGGTGCTTATCTGGCCGGTCTCGATTATGTCGGCCAGTGCATGGAAGACCCGGTCATCCGCAAGTCCCTGGACCAGACCGTCTTCGATGAAATCGTTCCGACCGTCCATTTGCCGGAAGAAAAGGCCGTTGCCTTTGCCAAGGCCGTTTATGAACGCTTTGAAAATCCTTTTGTCAAACACGCATTGCTCTCGATTTCCCTGAATTCCATTTCCAAGTGGAAAGCCCGCATCCTGCCGACCTTTAAAGACAGTCTGGCAGCGACGGGGAAACTTCCGAAATGGCTGACCTATTCCTTTGCCGCTTTCCTGGCTTTCTATCGGACGACCCAGGCTGGTGAACATTGTCTTATCGGGTCACGGCCGGGCAATACTTATGAAATCCACGATGATGAAGATAAACTGGCCTTTGTCAAAGAACAGGCCGGTAAAACGACGGCCGATTACGTCAAGGCCATTATGGCACGCAGTGATTGGTGGGGCGAAGACCTGTCGGCTATCGACGGCTTTGCCGATGCCGTTACGGCTCATCTGGACCGCATGGCTGAAATCGGTGTCAAAGCTCACATTGCCGAATTGACGAAGGAGTAAACGATGAACGTATTCCAAATACACCCTCATGATAATGTCGTCGTAGCTGTCGACGCCGTTGCCAAAGGCAGCGTCGTCACGGCTGGCGGCAAGACTTTTACGGTCTGCCAGGACATCCCGGCAGGGCATAAAGTGGCCCTGCAGCCGATTGCCAAAGGCGAAGACGTCATCAAATACGGCTTTCCCATCGGGACGGCTAAAACGGATATCCCCGTCGGTGCCTGGGTCCATACGCAGAACGTCCAAAGTAAACTCGGTGATTTACTTCACTATACCTATGAACCGGAAAAAGCCGATCGGTCTCCCTGGAAAAGTGAAAAAAAATACGAATTCCAGGGCTATAAACGGAGCGATGGCAGTGCCGGCATCCGCAATGAAGTCTGGATCATCCCGACCGTCGGCTGTGTCAACAATATTGCCAGAGCCATTGAAACGGCGTCCCAGGCTTATAAAACGGAGAACATCGACGGTATCTATGCCTATAGCCATCCCCACGGCTGCTCGCAGTTAGGCGATGACCAGGTCCATACACAAAAGATACTAAGTGGGCTGATTCACAATCCCAACGCCGGTGCCGTCCTGGTCCTGAGCCTGGGCTGTGAAAACAATCAGGTCAGCCTGATGAAAGAAGTCATCGGCGACTATGATCCGGACCGTGTCAAATTCCTGGTCTGCCAGGACGTGGAAGATGAAATTGAAGCCGGCACGGCTATCGTCAAGGAACTCTGCCATTACGCGGCTCAGTTCCATCGCCAGCCCTGCGATGCATCGCTGTTGACGATTGGCTTGAAATGCGGCGGCTCCGATGGTTTTTCAGGCATTACGGCCAATCCCCTGGTCGGGGAGATTTCCAACCGCCTCATCGCAGCTGGCGGTACGTCGATTCTGACGGAAGTGCCGGAAATGTTCGGCGCCGAAACGTTGCTCATGAACCGGGCTCGCAATCGGGAAGTCTTCGACAAGACCGTCGACCTCATCAACCATTTCAAAGAGTATTTTATGAGTTATGGCGAAAAGATCAATGAAAATCCATCGCCAGGCAACAAGGCCGGCGGCATCACGACGCTGGAAGATAAGTCCCTGGGCTGTGTCCAGAAGGGCGGCCGAGCTCTCGTCGAAGATGTCCTGGCCTATGGAGACAGGGCGACGAAAAAAGGCCTAAACTTGTTGCAGGCTCCAGGCAATGATTTAGTGGCCTCCAATGCGCTGGCCGCTGCCGGAGCCCATATGGTACTGTTTACAACGGGCCGGGGGACGCCTTTTGCCTGCCCCATACCGACGATTAAGATTTCCAGCAATAGTCACCTGGCCGGTTTCAAACGGAACTGGATCGATTTCAATGCCGGGACCATTGCCGAAGGGGAATCGCGGGAAGCCGCAGCAGACCGCCTTTTCCAGTATATTCTTGACGTAGCGTCAGGTCGTGTCCATGCGAAATCGGAAGCCTTGGACAAGCACGAACTGGCTATATTCAAAAACGGAGTTACTTTATAAGGAGGGAGTGCTATGAGCACACAAGCAGGGACGTTGCCGAACAAGACGGAGACCGTTACGCCGGCAGCTTCTAAGGAAGGCCATGTTAAATTATCGTGGCGTGAAAAAATCTGTTACGGTTTTGGTGACTTTGGGAACGGTTTCATGTTCGACTTAGGCCAGGCCTATTTGACGAAATACTGGATCGACGTCTGCACCATTCCGGCCGCTGCCGTTGCAGGTATCTTCGCCTTTACGAAAATTTTCGATGCTTTCATGGATCCTATCGCCGGTTCCGTCATCGACGGCCGTAAGAATATCGGTCCCCGCGGCAAGTTCCGCCCGGTCATGATGGCATCGGCTGTTATCCTGGCTATTTTGACAGTCATTACCTTTACCATGCCGGACTTGTCGCCGACCGGTAAGATTCTCTTTGCTTATGGTGCCTATATGGCCTGGGGCCTCGTTTACTCGTTTACTAACATCCCTTATTCTTCCCTGGCCAGTGTCATGACCCGCGATGTCGAAGAACGAAGTCAGATGGCGACGACCCGCCAGGCCGGTTCTATCGGGGCCCAGCTCATTACCGGCATGGCCTTCGTACCGGTCGTCCTCATGTTCGCTTCGCCCCATGAAGGCTTCTTTGCTGCGTCTATCGTCATGTCTATCATCGGCGTCATCGGCTTTGCCATCTGCTATTTCAACTGCCATGAACACGTTCCGGTCAAGCGCAATACCCAGAATGAACAGAAAGCAAAATTCTCGGATTATATTAAACTCGTGTTTACTAACAAACCGCTTTTATGCATTATTTTGATGACTTTGTTTACCATCTCGGCGATGAACACGAATAACCAAATGATGATTTTCTTCTGCCAGTATAACTTAGGCCATATGGGCTTGCAGCCGATTGTAAACGGCATCATGATGGGCTGCTCCGTCGTAGGTATCCTGCTCATCCCGAAACTGGTCAAGATGTTCGGCAAGAAAAAGACGGCCATCGGCGGCTTGCTCATCGGCTGTGCGGCTGACCTCTTGAACTTCGTCATCCCGACTAATATTTACACCTTTATCGTATTGGTCACCATCGGCTACGTAGCCCTGGCTATTCCGAACGGCGTTACCTGGGCTTTTGTTTCCGACGTCATCGACTACAGCGAATGGCACAACGGCATCCGCAAAGAAGGGATTACCTATGCGGCTTTCAACTTCTCCCGTAAAATCGCCCAGGCCCTGGCTGCTGTCGTAAGTTCGGGCATCCTGGTACTGACAGGTTACGTCGCCAATGCCGTTCAGAGTGAAATGACATTGATGGGGATTAAAGCAGCTATGACCTTGTATCCGGGCGTTGCCCTCGGCATTGCTGCTATCATCCTCTACTTCTTCTATGGCTTGACAGACGACAAATTCAAGAAGATTGCCGATGATCTGAACCATGGTAAATGGGAACACGGCACGATTGAATAAGGAGGCTTTGTCATGAAAGATAAGAACTGCGGTTATTGCGTAAAAGGCGAACCGCTTGCTAAATTCGGCATTTACATCTGCGACTTATCGGTCAGTATGCTGGTCCTGTTCAAAGAACAGAGTCATCCCGGCCGCTGTATCGTCGCCTATAAAGACCATGTCAGTGAAATGACGGACTTGAGCGACGAAGAACGCAATGCCTTTTTTGCCGACGTTGCCAAGGCGGCGAAAGCCATCCATCAGGCATTCCATCCGGATAAGGTAAACTATGGTTCCTATGCCGACACGGGGCATCATCTCCACGTTCACTTAGTGCCGAAATACAAAGATGATTTTGAATGGAACAGTACCTTTGCCATGAATCCGGACCGCGTCTATTTGACGGATGCCGCCTATGAAGACATGATTGACAAAATAAAGGCACAATTGGAGGAAAACCATGAGTAAAGTGCTTACTATCGGTGAAGCCATGGGCTTGCTGATTGCTGAAGAAATGGGGCCGCTGGAAGAAGTGAAACATTTTTCCCGCCATGTCTGCGGGGCGGAACTGAATTACGCCGTCGGCATGGCCCGGCTGGGCAATGATGTGTCGTATATTTCCAAGGTCGGTGTCGACCCCTTCGGGAAGTGTATCTGCAACTTCCTCAAGGCCAATGGCATCCACGATGACTATGTCTGGACTGATGACGACCATATGACAGGCTTTCAGATGAAGGAAAAGGTCCTGGAAGGGGACCCGACGGTAGCCAATATCCGTAAACACACGGCCTTTTCCCACTTCCGGCCGGTGGACCTCTCCGGAATCGACTGGACCGGCGTCGACCACCTGCACGTCACGGGGATTCCCTTGGCCCTGTCGGAATCGTGCCGGGAAACGATTTATACGCTGATGATGCGGGCCCACGGCAAAGGCGTGCGCATTTCCTTTGACCCCAACCTGCGGCCCATGCTCTGGAAATCCCAGGAAATCATGGCCCGTGTCATCAACGACGCCGCCCAGTATGCCGATATCGTCATGCCTGGCCTCAATGAAGGCCGAATCCTGACGGGAATGGACAATGAAAGAGATATCGCCGGCTACTACTTACAGCGCGGCGTTCAGACCGTCGTCATCAAGATGGGCGGCAGTCATGGGACCTATATCCGCACGGCCGATGACCAGGAATACCGCGTGCCGAGCTATCACGTCGACCACGTCGTCGATACTGTCGGCGCCGGTGACGGCTTTGCCGTCGGCTTCACCAGTGCCATCCTGGATGGCCTGAGCCTGGAAGATGCTGCCCGCCGGGGCGCTGCCATCGGGGCCATGGCCATCCAGGTCGCCGGTGATAACGAAGGCTTGCCGACGCGGGAACAACTGGCGGTATTCCAACAGAACGCATGATGTTGGTTGTGGGATTCCCACAAGCGGGCCGCCCTTTGGGACGGCCCCTACGTGCGGTCCTATGGGACCGCTGCGGCCTGCGACCTGCGTTAATGACACCTGCATCAATCTGTATGATTGGTGCAAAACACCCCCATTAACCGTGAATAGGACATGGCCGATAAATGTGGAACGGGCGCCCCACGTGGCGCCCCTACGCTGCGGCCTGCGATTATTTTATGAACCAAAAGGAGATAAAGTAATGGATAAATTAGATGTTGTTAAGAAAATTCAGGAAATCGGCGTCGTCGCTGTCGTTCGAGGCAAGACACCGGAAGAAGCGATGATGATGTCCGAAGCCTGCATCAAAGGTGGCGTCACGGCCATTGAACTGGCTTTTACGACGCCGCGGGCTCATGAAGTCATCGAAGCCCTTTCCAAGAAGTATGCCGATAATCCCGACGTCCTCATCGGTGCCGGTACGGTCCTCGATGCCATTACGGCCCGCGTCGCCATCCTCGACGGCGCCCAGTTCATCGTATCGCCGGCCCTGGATGTAGAAACAATCAAGCTCTGCAACCGCTACCGCGTGGCCGTCATGCCGGGGACGACGACCCTCAACGGCGTCATTACGGCCCTGGAATACGGCGCTGACGTCGTCAAGATCTTCCCTGGGGAAATCCTGGGCATGAAAGCCATCAAGGCCATCCATGGTCCCCTGCCGCAGGCTCCGCTCATGCCGACAGGCGGTGTCAATGTAGAAAACGCCGGTGACTGGATCAAAGCCGGCTGCGTTGCCGTCGGTGCCGGCGGTGCCCTCACAGGCGGCGGCAAGACGGCCGATGAAATCACGGCTACGGCCAAGAAATTCATCGCCGCCGTCCGGGCTGCTCGAATTTAAAAGTTTATAGTATGGAGTTTGTAGTTTGTAGAAATTTGGTTTTAAATTTTTACCCATCCACTACAAACTAAAAACTGCAAACTTAAAACTCAAAAAGAGGCTGTCGCACGTGCGCAGCCTCTTTTTTACAACTGTTTACACGCAAAGGAAAACGTTTAAATGGAGAACATGCTCATTTTAAAAGTGTGATAACCAGGCGGATGGCAAACATTTAAATTAAAATAAATTAGTTTAAAATAGTTCAACTAAGTATATAATATGTAACCATTGACTTTACAATAAAAATGTCGTATGATAGGGATGTAATCAGGATAATTCTATCCTGGATGTTTTGATTCGTCATTTATAGGAGGTTTTTTAAAATGGATGCAAAAACTGTAGAATTCGTTACGGCTAAGACACATGATTTGATGGCAGCTCCCAGCTGCAATCCGACGCTGAAAACGGCCGCTCAGACTTGGCTCGATGCTGCCGATAAAGACGCAGCTGCGCCGGCTTATATCGAAGCCTTGAAGCAGGGCGTCTCGACGATTGATGAACTCCTGAACTTTGCAGCTTCGGAACATGCTGTCCAGATCATGGGGGCCGATGCAGCGAAACAGCTCTTGGCGCATGCCAAAGATATTCAGGCCAAAGGGGCTAAATTCTGTGACTGCCCGGCTTGTACGGCTGACCTGGCTATCCTTCGTGAATTAAAAGCCATTTAAGGAGTCTTTCATATGCAGATTTCCAGTCGATTTACCATGGCCGTTCATACCCTGCTGTGTATCGATTACTTCGGCAAAACGGAAAAAGTGACGAGTGACTTCATTGCTGCCAGCGTAGGGACGAATCCCGTCATCATCCGCAAACTGCTCATCCAGCTCAAAGCGGCCGGGTTGATCCAGGTCAAGCGCGGGACCGGTGGCACAGCGTTGGAAAAACCGATTGCTGACATTAGTTTATATGACGTTTACCATGCCGTAGACTGCGTCGGCGGCGACTCGCTCTTCCATTTCCACGAACATCCCTGCCCGCAGTGTCCGGTGGGCAAGACGATTCATGCTGGCCTGGACGACAGGCTGCATCAGGTGCAGGACGCCATGGAAGATAAGATGCGCAGCATCTCCTTGGCCGATGTAGCGGGAACGATGCGGGACGTCTTTGCAAAACAGGGCTGAGTCCGGCTGAAAGAGAGGCTATCATGGCAAGGTCTATCTTTTTATTCGTTCAATGGTTCATTGCCCGGCGCAGGACCTGGCTTCGGATCCTTACCTGGATTACCCGGTTCGGCTACTGGCTGTTCATCATTTATGGCCTTATCGAATGGTTCCGGTCGCGGCCGGTTTCAGAGCAGATTAAACGTCGGAAGACATTAGTTTACTGTCTCTTTTCCGTCATCGTGGGCTCTTCGGTTTCCTGGGTCATCGGTAAAATCTGGCATCGCCCCCGGCCTTTTGCCTGTGGTGACGCGGCGCCGCTGGTAGCGCATAAGGCCAATGCGTCTTTTCCCAGCAATCATTCCATGAACAGCCTGGCCATTTCCCTGATGCTCCTGGCCCGGCATAACCCCTGGGGACTGCCGGCCCTGGCCTGGACAGGCGTCCTGGCATCGTCGCGGATACTCAGCGGTCTCCATTACGTCAGCGACGTCGTCGGCGGCTTCTTCATCGGAGCTGCGGCCAGCCATATCGTTTACCATAGTAAACGTTGTTCACAACTAGCTGACCACATCCTTTACTATTGGCACGTTGGGGCCACGGTCGTACAGACCTGGTGGCGCAAGTGCTGATGGGGGATTGGTCAAACTGCAAACTTAATACTCAAAAAGGGGGCTGTCGCACGTGCGACAGCCCCCTTCTTTTTACCACAGGTTATCTTCTTTGTTAAACTTCCATGTAAACGGTTCGGATGTGACTGTCATGTCCGGATCGTTTTTTATATCTTCTAAGCACGAGACGGAACATTCGATGTCTTCTAGTTTCAGCGTGTTCTTTATGCGGACGATTTTAGCCTGGTTCGGGTCGGTCAGGAATGCGTGGGCCATGGCCATTTCGATGGCGTCTTTATCGCTGTTGCCATACAGGGGCAGGAGGGCCATGCGGAAGGACTTGGCCGTAATGCAGTTGGTGTAAACGGAAGCGAAATCCATCTTGTTTACGAAGCGGTAACTGACGATGTCGGCCATACCGCAGCCGGCACCATTGCCATGGGAAGCCTCGGTTATATCCAGGATGACGATGCGTTCGATGTCCGGCGCTAAGGCGCGGAAGGCCGGTTCCTGACTGAAGCGTTCCGTCCGTCCCGTGATGTTCGGGTCCATGCCGGTACCGCTGATTTCCTTGCCGATTTCGTCGACGATGAGGACGTCGATGTGGGGCAGTTTCAGCCGGGGCATTTCGGCTTTGGCCATGGTCTGCAAGGCAGCATCGCGTTCAAAGAATTTATCTGTCGGGATGACTTCCAGGGCGGCGATGTCATCGCTGGGGCTCTGGACCATGCCGACGGAGAAAACGACGTTTACATGCTGCAAGAAGGCTTTCGACACGCGTTCCAGGTTGGGCCCGAAAGCGTCATAACCCCGGCCGTGGAAGGTCGAAGCGCCTTTGTGCTTGCCGCAGCCGATGCAGATCATCTTCAGCAGACCTGATTCGTGTTTATATTTGAAGTGTGTATGCGGTTTAATTTTGTTGAATAAGATGATGCCGTCGGCTTCGTAGGCGTTTTTATCGCAGTAGACAGGGAAGCCATCGTCCAAGGTAGCGACTTCGACGACGTCCATGGTGGAAAGGACGGGGACGCCTAAGTAGTCTTCATTGATGCCGAACTGAGCTAAATGGGCCTTTTGGCCTTCAGCGGTGGCTCCGGCATGGCTGCCCATGGCCGGGAAGACGAAGGGTTTGGCGTCCCAGGCCTTGAGCTGGTCGCAAAGGGCTTTCATGATTTCCTTGTAATGCGGGAGCCCGCGGCTGCCGGCTGTGATGCCGATGCGTTTACCAGGCAGGCTGGCCGTCGTCTTTTCATCGAGAGCCAGGAGCTGTTGTTTCAATGTGCCCACGGGATCGGTTAAATCTTTATGGGGGAAAGACTGGTGGACTTTGACCATCTGCGGGATGACGATACCGTCGGTCAGGGATTGCTTGTCGAGTTTGGGAAAGAACAAAGAAAGGACCTCCTTTAAAGTGGACTCGCAGGATAGTCTGCGGGATACCCTTATTATACGCCGTTAGGGGAAAAGAAGAAATATGCAAAAAAAGCCCTCGTACCAAAAAATGTATTGTGTACGAGGACTTTTTTTGAGGATTTTGTCGAAATTTTAATGAAATTCTAATGTAAGCGGCATATTCCTTACTTGCTTTCGGCATCTTCCGGATTGAACTTGGTAATCAAGATGTGGCGGACGAAGATGGCAATCATGGCGATGAAGCAGAGCAGGCCGAGGATATCAGCTGTAGACTGGAAGTCTTTGCCGACCAGGGTCAGCGGGTTTTCGCTGCCGCCGGAAGTAACGGAAACGACGATGAGCAAGGCGATGATGACGCCCATGAGGCTTTCGCCGACGATGAGGCCCGATGCAAAGAGGACACCGCGATGATTGCAGGCTTCTACGTCTTCTTCTTCGTGGCCAGGGCTGCGGCGGGCAGCGCGGGCTTTCAGGGACTTATGGATGAGATAACCCATGACCGAACCGATGACCAGAGGGATTTCCAGTGTCGGCGGCAGGTAAATGCCCATGCCGACAGCCAGCGGCGGCAATGCCAGGGATTTCGTGTTTTTCGTCAAAATGAGGTCGATGATGATGGCGGCGATACCGACACCGACACCGAAGAGGATGTAGTTCCAGTCGAGGCTGGCACTGAAGATACCTTGGGCGATGGTCGTCATCAAGGTTGCCTGCGGAGCTGCCAGGGCCTGGGTCGGATCCATGCCGGCACGGGGAAGGGCACCGGTAAAGCCATAGGCCTGATAGAGCAGGTTCAGGACCGGAGCGATGGCGAAGGAGCCGATGATTGAGCCCAAGATGAGGGCGACCTGCTGTTTCCACGGCGTAGCGCCGACGAGGTAGCCTGTCTTGAGGTCCTGCAGGTTATCGTTGGAAATAGAAGCGATGCTGACGATGACGCTGGTGATGAAGATAGCAAAGGCCGTAGCGAACTGCGTGCCCTGCATGGTTTCAAAGACACCGGCCGAAGAGCCGATACCGAGGACGACCAGGATGCCAATACCGGAAATCGGGCTGGCCGACGTGCCGATGAGGCCTGCCATGTAACCGCAGGCAGCAGCGACGAAGAAGCCCATGAGGATGGCGACCAGGATGCCGACGACGATGAACATGAGCGTTACCGACATGGAAAGGCCGGCGTTGCTGACGAAGGTGTAGAAAGTGATGAACAAGCCGATGAGGATGGCCAGGAAGACCAGGCCGACCGATTTCGGCGACATGTCGATGTCCGTATGATGGAGCATCTTCTTTTCTTCCGTATCGTTAGCGCGCAATGCGTTGATGGACATCTTGATGCCGTCGACGACTGGTTTGGCCAGGCGGATCAAGGTCCAGACAGCGGCGATACCGATGCAGCCGGCACCGATGAAGCGGACTTTCTGAGCCCAGATGGCCTTGGCGAAAGCGGCGGCACTCTGGCCTTCAGCCGGCGTGATGACCGACGTCAGATAGGGAACGAAGACATACCAGGCCAGGAGCGTGCCGACTAAGATAGCCATGCCGCTGGCGATGCCGATGAGGTAACCCGCGCCGAGGAGGGCTGTCGAAAAGCCCAGGGGAATCTGGGTGACGGCTTTGCCGAACGAGAGCCAGTAGCTGAATTCGGAAGAAACGACGTGGAAGCCGTTGGAACAGAGACTGAAGAGACCAGCCAGGGCCGTGCCGCCGACGATATCTTTCATGCCTGTTTCTTTTTTGCTTGTGTCTTCGCCGTTGGCTTCTTCCTTGCGGATTTCACTGCCGACTTTCAGGATTTCAGCAGCAGCCCGGCCTTCCGGATACGGCAGGTCGCTGTTGACGACCATAGCCCGGCGCAGGGGGATGGTGAACAAGACCCCGAGAGAGCCGCCGCAGGCGCAGAGCAGCAGGGTCTGCCAGAACGGGAAGCCCTGCCAGTACCCCAGCATGAGCAAGCCCGGCAGGATGAAGATGATTGCAGATAAAGTGCCGGCAGCAGATGCCTGCGTCTGTACCATGTTATTTTCCAGGATGTTGGAATGTTTGAACATGCGCAGGATTGCCATGGAGATGACTGCAGCCGGGATGGACGACGAGAACGTCAGGCCGACTTTTAAGCCCAGGTATACGTTGGAAGCCGTAAAGATAACGGTGATCAGGGCGCCGAGGATCATACCGCGGGCCGTCAATTCCGGCATACTTGGGTAGTTCACAGTCAAATTTGATTGTGGTTTCATAGAAAAACCTCCCAAATAAAAATTAAGCAGTACTAAAACGTACAACTTCACTGATGCTTATATTATACTCAATTTTTCTGCATTCGTCATATATCAATTTGTACACTGTACGCGGAAAAACAGCTGTATAATTACTTTTTCGCAAGCAAAAATATACACATGCGGATAGTAGCCCGATGCGCCTCGTCCGTGGTATAATAAATAAACGATTAAGCAAGTCAATCGCAGAGACTTTTTGAAGGGAGCGTTTGTCATATGAACGATCATGAAATCATTGAAGGTGTCATCCACGAATTTGCAGGACTGGCCAAGCATCCGCGTCCGTCCCACCATGAAAAAGGCGTCAGCGATTATATCGTCAGCCGTCTCCATGAACTGGGCGTTGCCGATGTAACACAGGACGAAGTATATAATGTAATCGCCAATGTTCCGGCCAGCAAGGGCTGCGAAGATTGGCCGCTTACGGTCCTCCAGGGCCATATGGATATGGTCTGCGTCGCTAAGCCCGGCGTCGATTTCGATCCCTTGACCAGTGAAATCAAACTGGTCCGCGAAGGCAACATCCTCCACGCCGATGGGACCAGCCTCGGTGCCGATGACGGCATTGCCGTCGCCTTGGCGCTGTATCTCATCCAGCAGGATATCCAGCACGGCCCGCTGCGCCTCATCTTTACGGTCGATGAAGAAACGGGCATGACCGGGGCTACCCATCTGGATCCGAAATACGTCCAGGATGTGCAGTACATCATCAACTGTGACTCTGAATACATGGATGTCCTCTGTGTCGGCTCGGCCGGTAGCGTCCATACGCATTTCAGCCGGCCCATCCACTGGCAGGCTGCTGAAGGTAAACAGGCGTTTACTATCACGGCCAAAGACTTTGCCGGCGGCCATTCCGGTGAAACCATCAACGACGGCAAGAGCAACGCCATCAAGGCCCTGAGCCTGGCCCTCCGCCGCATTGCCCAGGCCGGCGTATCCTATGTCCTGGCATCTATCACGGGTGGCGTAGCTGCCAATGCTATCCCGTCGGAAGCCTCGGCTGTTATCGTTGTCGACGATGTAAACGCAGGTGAAACGGTGAAGAAAGCCGTCGGCGAAGAACAGGCCGAAATCGCGGAAGTGTATGGTGAAGTCGAAAAGAACGCCCACTTCCTCGTCGAAAGTGCCGACGTACCGGCCCAGACCTTCTCGGCTGACGATACGAAGAATCTGGTCAGCCTGCTGAACATCCTTCACTGCGGCGTCTTCGCCATGAACCAGCTGCTGCCGAAGCTGCCGGACCTGTCGGCCAACATCGGTACGATCCGGACTGAAGGCGACCATGTCGCCATCCAGTATTTCCCCCGCGCTTCGGCCGATGCCCGCCTGCGCGAATTGATGGCTATCCTTCCCGTTTACGCAGAGTTGACAGGCTGTGACATCGAACTGGCTTCGCCGGAACCGGCATGGACGGAAAATCCGCGCAGTAAACTCGTTCCCCTCGTCGCTGACGTTTACAAGGAAGAAGCCGGCAAAGAAGCCCGCATCGAAGCCATGCACGGCGGCCTGGAAACAGGGTACTTCTTCTCCATGAACCCGAAACTGGACATCATCTCCGTCGGCCCGACGACGCATGACATCCACAGCGCCGATGAATCGGTCGAACTCGATACGGTAGCCCTCCTGACCCGCATCGTCGCCAAGACATTGGGAAAATTAAATAATTAGTGGCTAGTGATTCGTGGCTCGTAGGGGCTTGCACGTGGCAAGCCCGTTCCTGGATATATGTGATTTCCCAGTCAAATGTCATGGGCGTCATATAAATACCTAGCGGGTCGCCCACGTGGCGACCCCTACAGTAAAACTTAACAAAAAGAGGCTGTCTTCATGCGACAGCCTCTTTTGTTGTATTTGCAACGGCTTTATTCGGATATTTTTGCTATAGTATAAGTGTACGAAAAGGAGGGAGTATGATGGAAAAAACGCATATTGACCGACTGGTTACACCCGATTATTTTAACCGCAAGGAATGTGAAGGCTGCGGCTGCTGCATCAGTATCTGCCCGTATGAAGCTTTGTCGATGCAGACTTGCGCCGACGGCATCCGGCGGCCCCGCGTCGATATGACTAAATGTCTGCGCTGCAACCGCTGTATGGATGCTTGTGAAATTTACAAGTGTTACTATATTCCTCAAAAACAATATGAAACTGCCAGGAGGGCTGCACTATGAAATACTCGCTGAATCCACACATCTTTGTCTTTGGCAAGACCATCAAGAAGCCGAAGATTTCCATTTCTTTTTTATCTTACCTGCTTCGGGGGAAACAGAATATCCTCATCGACACGGTTCCCGATAAAGCAGCCGATGCCTATATACAGGACATCGAAAGTGTCCTGCCTGTCAGCCAGATCGATGCCCTGATTCTCAACCATTCCGAAGAAGACCATAGCGGAGCCCTGCAGGCCGTCCTGGACCGTCATCCCCAGCTGCCCATCTACTGTACGCCGGCCACGAAGGAACGGCTCCAGCCGACGTATCCGGAAGCTGATTTCCGCGTCGTCCAGCATGGCGAAAGCCTGACGTTAGGCGATTATACCTTCCAGTTCATCCATACGCCGGGGCTCCACTGGCCGGATAATATGGTCACCTGGCTGGCTTCGGAAAAAATCCTCTTCTCCAATGACCTCTTTGGCCAGTATTTAGCCGAAGAACCGCCGGTCGATGCCGGTTATTCCAAGGAAGCCATCCTCAAAGGCGCCGAACCCTATTTTGAACGGGTCTTTGCCCCGGCCTCTGAAAGCGATAAAGCCATCATCGCCGATATCGCCGCTATGCCTATCCAGACAGCAGCAACCGGCCATGGCCTCATCTTGCAGAGCCAATGGCCGGCTGTCCGGGATTTCTATGTATCACACGTGATCAAATAAATATTTCGTATCGTAACTGAGGTCCATGTACTGCGCAATCGTTTCGTCGTCGAATCCGTATTCTTCCGACTTATGGGTCAAATTACCCCATTTGATCTGGAGCTTCTTCTTGGAATTCAAGGGTTCTTCGTATTCGATGCGCAGTTCTTGTGCTTCCTGGGAGTGGTCCTGGACCTTGACGAACAGGCCCTTGTCGAAAGTCAGCTCGTAGACTTTTCGGAAAGCATGGGGAAGCTGGAAACCGAAGGGAACGAAGTATTTATCGATGAAGCTGTTGGCGATGAGGATGGACCCGCTGTAATCCATGACGTGGTTGAGTTCATATTTCAGGTCTCCTGCCGGCGAATGGAAGGAAACGGGATGGATGCCGTCGATGGCAGGCGGTTCCATGCCGTTGTTATTGGTCAGCAATTTATGGAGGGTCAGCATCTTTTCATCGTTGAAGCCGAAGATCGCCGTATATCCGCGCAGGCAGGCTTCATTGTACATGATGGGATGGAGGCCGAATTCCTCGATGTTAAAGAAGTCGTCCACCTCTTCGATGGCGACGATACTGAATTTATACGTGGCAAAATCGAAACCGTCAAAAAATTGGGCGCGCATGATGATTCTCCTTATTCGACGAAGACAGGCTTGTTATTTTCAAAACGGGCGATGCGGGCCAGGGATTCGACGCGGAAGCCTTTATCTTCCAACGTCCTGCGGCCGCTCTGGAAAGTCTTTTCGACGACGATGCCGATACCGGCGACAGTACAGCCTGCCTGGGCGACGATGTCCGTCAGGCCGACGGCAGCGGCTCCACTGGCCAGGAAGTCATCGATGATGAGAACCGATTCGCCGGCGTGGAGATAGGCTTTGCTGATCGTTGCCGTATATTCTTCTTCTTTCGTATACGAGTAGATCTTGGCCGTATACTGTTCGCCCTTAGTGAGCAGGGATTTCTTCTTGCGGGCAAAGACGATAGGCAGGTTGCCCATGGCCAGGGAAGCCGCATAGGCTACGGCGATGCCCGAAGCCTCGATGGTGACGATGCGGTCGATGTGTACGTCTTTGAAACGGCGGGCGAACTCCTGACCGACGTGATTGATGAGGTTCGTATCGATTTGCTGGTTCAAAAAGTTATCAATCTTCAAAATCCGGTTGTCGATGACCAGGCCATCCTGTAAAATTCGCTGTTTCAATTCTTCCATTACTTCCATGTCCTCCCTGTGATGAAAAATGGTAAACATTGTCTACTATAATAGTACTAGTCTAATACGATTTTATAGGCAAGTCAATAAAATTCTAAGTTTACTTATGGTTTTAAAACAGGTATACTAAAGTTGTCTAATGATAAGTTATCTATCTTTGAGGGAGGTCATGACATGCAGTCTATCCGACGTTTGTATGTTGCCAAGAAAGGTGTTTTTGCTGACGAAGCAAAACGATTGCTCACTGATTTACAGGAAAACCTGTTGATTAAAGGGTTGACCGATATTCACATTTACCACCGCTATGACGTATCCGGGCTCGATGATGCGGCTTTTGAAGCGGCTAAAAATATGATTTTCTCCGAACCGCCTGTCGATGCCGTCTATGACGAATTGCCGGCTGGCAAGGACGACACGGTCCTGGCCGTCGAATATCTGCCGGGCCAGTACGATCAGCGCGCCGATTCGGCCATGCAGTGCCTGCAGATGCTGACCATGAAGAACGACAGCCTCGTCCGCACGGCACAGGTCCTCGTTTTGTCCGGCAGCTTATCCGCTGATGACGTCGCTGCCATCAAACACTATTGCATCAACCCCGTCGAAGCCCGCGAAGCCTCGCTGGACCCCGTCTCGACGCTGGAAATGCCCTGGGAAAAACCGGCTGACGTTCCCGTCATCGACGGCTTCGATGCCATGGATGACGCCGCTTTGAAAGAACTGTCGGCACACATGGGCCTGGCCATGAGCTTCGATGATTTGAAGTTCGTCCAGACCTACTTCCGGGATGAAGAAAAACGGAATCCGACGGTGACGGAAATCCGTGTCATCGACACCTATTGGTCGGACCACTGCCGTCATACGACGTTCATGACCGAACTCACGGATGTTTCTTTTGAAAACGGGACGTTTACGGCGCCCATCCAGCGCGCTTATGAATCATATGAGACGACGCGGGAAAACTTGAACCGTAAGAAACCACAGACCCTCATGGATATGGCGACTATTGCCGTCAAAGAATTGAAAGCTGCCGGTAAACTCGATAACCTTGACGAATCGGAAGAAATCAACGCCTGCACGATCATCATCCCTGTCGATGTCGATGGCGTCGAAGAAGAATGGCTCCTCCTCTTCAAGAATGAAACCCATAACCACCCGACGGAAATCGAACCGTTCGGCGGCGCAGCTACCTGCCTGGGCGGCTGTATCCGCGACCCCTTGAGCGGCCGTTCCTATGTCTATCAGGCCATGCGCGTCACCGGTGCTGGCGACCCGCGCCAGTCGGTCAAAGATACGCTCGTCGGCAAACTGCCCCAGCGTAAGCTGACGACAGGCGCTGCCAAGGGCTACAGCTCTTATGGCAACCAGATTGGCCTGGCTACGGGCGAAGTCAAAGAATATTACAACCCCGGCTTCATTGCCAAGCGCATGGAAATCGGTGCCGTCCTCGGCGCAGCTCCGCGCAATAACGTCGTTCGCGAAGAACCGCTCCCTGGCGACATCATCATTCTCCTCGGCGGCAAGACCGGCCGCGACGGTTGCGGCGGTGCTACGGGCTCGTCCAAGAAACATACCGTCGAATCCCTGGAAACGTGCGGCGCCGAAGTCCAGAAGGGCAATGCCCTGACGGAACGCAAGATCCAGCGCCTCTTCCGCCGCCATGAAGTCACGGTACTCATCAAACGCTGCAACGACTTCGGTGCCGGCGGTGTCTCCGTCGCTATCGGCGAATTGACAGACGGCCTGGACATCAACCTCGACAAAGTCCCGAAGAAATACGAAGGCCTGGACGGTACGGAACTGGCTATTTCCGAATCGCAGGAACGTATGGCTGTCGTCGTCGCTCCGGAACACGTCGATGAATTCATGAAATATGCCGCCGAAGAAAACCTGGAAGCGACGATCGTCGCTGTCGCTACGGATACAAAACGCCTGGTCATGCACTGGCGCGACCAGAACGTCGTCAATATTACCCGCGCTTTCCTCGATACCAACGGCGTCACACAGCATCGTAAAGCCGTCGTCGTCGCTCCGGAAGACAAAGATTTCTTCAAGGTTCCGGAAGTCAAAGACGTCGCCAAGACCTGGCTCGATACCATGGGTACCCTGAATATCGCCTCTGAACAGGGCCTGGCCGAACGCTTCGACAGCACCATCGGTGCCCGCACGGTCCTCATGCCCTTTGGCGGCAAATACCAGAAGACGCCGGTCGAAGGCATGGTTGCCAAGATTCCGGTTGAACACGGCAATACGACGACGGCCAGCATCTTTACCCACGGCTATGATCCGGACCTGGCTATCTGGAGCCCCTTCCACGGTGCCCTCTACGCCGTCATCCAGTCCATTGCCAAACTGGTAGCCCTCGGCGGCGACCGCAAGAAAGTCTATCTGACCATGCAGGAATTCTTCCAGAGCCTGGGAACCAATGAAAAGGCCTGGGGCCAGCCGGTCAGCGCCCTCCTCGGTGCTTTCGTAGCCCAGCAGGTCATGGAAGTGGCCGCTATCGGCGGGAAAGACAGCATGAGCGGTACCTTTGAAAACCTCACCGTTCCGCCGACGCTCGTTTCCTTTGCCATTGCACCGGAACACACGAACCATATCATCTCACCGGAATTCAAAGCCGCTGACGACGCAGTCCTCCTCTTCGACCTGCCCCGCGACGCTGAAGAAATGCCGGACTTCGATACTTTCAAAGCTCACTGCGATTTCCTCCATCAGGCTGTCCTCGATGGTAAAATCAAAGCCATGCATGCCGTCGGTCAGGGCGGTATCGCCGCTGACGTCGCCCAGATGGCCTTTGGCAATGGCATTGGCTTCGCCGTTGATGCATCCTTTGCTACGCAGGAACTGTTCAACCTCCGCTATGGCTCGATCCTCGTCGAAACCGACGCTGCTACGGCTGCTGAATGGGTCAAACGGGCTCACGTTTCCCTCGTCGGTAAGACGACGGCTGCTGCCGATGTGACCGTCGATGGCGTGACGATTTCCCTGAAAGACCTCCAGGATGCCTGGGAAAAACCGCTGAGCCACGTCTTCCCCATCAAGAGCGAAAGCGGTACAGGTGATGCCGAACTGCCGCTGTTCACGACGTATGGTCCGCGCCGCAGCGAAGCCTTTGGTACGCCGCGGGTCTTCATTCCCGTCTGCCCGGGCACGAACTGCGAATACGACTCGGCCGCTGCCTTTGAACGGGCTGGCGCTACGACGGATGTCATGGTACTGCGCAACAACACGCCGCAGGATCTGGCAGAATCTATCGATGAAATGGCTAAACGCATTGCCAAAGCCCAGATCATCATGTTCCCTGGCGGCTTCAGTGCCGGTGACGAACCGGAAGGTTCAGGCAAGTTTATTGCCACCTTGTTCCGCAACCCGGTCCTGTCGGAAGCCCTGGAAAACCTGCTCTATCAGCGCGATGGCCTGGCTCTCGGTATCTGCAACGGCTTCCAGGCCCTGATTAAACTCGGCCTCCTGCCTTACGGCCATGTCCAGCCGTTGAAAGCGGACAGCCCGACGCTGACATACAATACCATTGGCCGCCATCTGTCGCGCATGGTCGAAACCAAGGTCGTTTCCGTCATGAGCCCGTGGTTCAGCAGCTGCAAAGCCGGTGACGTCCACACCGTCGCCATCTCCCACGGCGAAGGCCGTTTTGTCGCCACACCGGAACAGATTCGCGAACTGGCTGCTAAAGGCCAGATTGCCACACAGTACGTCGACCTTTCCGGCAAAGCGACTTATGACAGCGAATACAACCCGAACCAGTCGGTCCTGGCAGTCGAAGGCATTACCAGCCCCGATGGCCGTGTCCTGGGCAAGATGGCGCACACCGAACGCTTCAGCGCCGAAGACGTCTTCCAGAACATCGCTGGCAACAAACTCCAGCCGATCTTCAAATCGGGCGTAGAATACTTTAAATAAAATTAGTGGTTCGTTGTTCGTGGCTCCCGTGTTAGTTTTAGTCGTAGGGGCTTGCACGTGGCGACCCCTACAGACACTGGCTGCGAGCCACTTACAAAAAAAGCTGCCGAATGGCAGCTTTTTCTTGCATTTCCCCATCACCTATGATATAATTAACAAGCTTGAACTGTGTCAAGCTCCTAACCCTTCTGCGGGAAGGGTCATATGTCCAAAAGAGGAGGTGATTTCGTGAACAAGTACGAAGTCATGTTTATTGCAAAACCGCTCGAAGAAGCAGAAGTAGATCCGATCGTTGAATTGGTATCCAACCTTCTCACCAAGAACGGCTGCACTATCGAAAAAGTAGATCGCTGGGGTAAACGTCATCTCGCATACCCTGTTAAAAAACAGGCTGATGGCTACTACGTTTTGATCAACTTTGAAGGCGAACCTGACGTCATCAAAGAAATCGACCGTGTCATCAAGATCCACGATACTATTCTGAAACACTTGATCGTCAAGATCGACGAATAACCGGAGGCGCAAAGGTATGAACTCAGTCCAGTTATTAGGGAATTTAGCTCGTGACCCGGAAATCCGTTTTACGAAGACCGGCCGGGCAGTCGCTATGTTTACCGTTGCCTGCACGCGGTCGTATATTCCGGCCGGCAGTTCAGAACCGCGGGAATTAACTGATTTTATTCCTTGTGTTGCTTGGGGTAATTTGGCGGAAAACTGTGGCAATAACTTGTCCAAAGGCAGCCGTGTATTCGTCCAGGGCCGTATCTCCGTTCGTTCTTACGAAACGCAGGATGGCCAGAAACGCTATCGCACGGAAGTTGTATGCGACTTCGTTGCCCAGACAATGGGATCAGAACACCAGCAGGTTGCTCCGGCACCGCATGCTAGTGCACCGCAGCCCAAACCGGCTGCACCGGGAACCGGCTTTGACAGCATGGGTTCCAGCACAGACGAAGAAATCCCATTCTAAAAGGTCAGACACACCCCTTCTAATTCTTGAAGGAGGAAACTATACATGAGAAGAGATCGCTCGAGAAAACCGAGAAGAAAAGTATGCAGCTTCTGCGTAGATCATGCTGAACAGATCGATTACAAAGACGTTGCAAAACTTCGCCGTTTCACAACAGAACGCGGTAAAATCTTGCCGCGCCGCATTTCCGGCGTTTGCGCTAAACATCAGCGTAAACTGACTGTTGCCATCAAACGCGCACGTGCAATCGCACTCTTGCCGTATACGGCTGAATAATAAAAAAGGACTTGTCGCTTTGCGGCAAGTCCTTTTTTTTGTAGGGGCGACACGTGGGGCGCCCGCATCGGAATATGTACGATTTTCCTGTCAGGGTACTAGGAGAATTATCCAAATTCCCAGCGGGCCGCCCTTTGGGACGGCCCTTACAACGGCTAACGGCTAACTCCGTCTACGTAGCGGGCGATGATGTTGCGGTCGTCGCCGTCGTAGATGAACTGCTGGAGTTTTTCAAAAGGCGTCCGTTCCAGGCCTTCGATGTCGTCCATGTGGATGACCAGGGCGTCAAAGGCGTAGCCTTTTTCAAAGCTGCCTGTCCGGCCGTAGAAGCGGCCCGGTCCTTTGGTGGCCAAATACAAGCCTTCACCGATGGTGAGGGCTTTTTCTCTATCGTGCTGCAGGGAATAGAGTTTCGATATTTCAATGGTCAAGGCAATCTGCTTGTTCATGGCCGGTGTATGGCCGGCAGCGACGTCGCTGGCAATCGTGCAAGTCAGGCCGTTTTCCAGGTTGCGCCGCAAGGGCATGATGCCGCTGGTCAGGTTGGCATTGGACTGGGCGCAGTGTGCTAAGTAAACGCCTTTATCGCGAAGTAAACGTTTTTCTTCGTCTGATAAATAGATGGCATGGGCCATGATGGTCTTTTCGGGCCGCAAGAGGCCAAAGGTATCATAGACGGCCGTATAAGACGGCAAGTCGGGATGGAGCTCTTTGACCCAGGCGACTTCATTCCGGTTTTCCGACAGATGGGATTGGACGGGCAAGTCGTAGGTTTCACAGAGGCGGCCCAGGCCGGTCATCAGTTTTTCTGTCGTCGACGGGACGAAGCGCGGCGTCGCGATGAAGCGGACCTTGTGCAATGCTTCGCGGCAGCGGACGGCCAGCTCTTCCGTATCGGCCAGGGAGCGGTCCGTATCTTCCAGGAGATAGTCCGGGGCGTTGCGGTCCATGTTTACTTTGCCGATATAGGCTTTGAAACCCATGGCTTCGGCCAATTCCATGAGCTGCCACGTCGATTCTTTATGAATCGTCGCAAAGGCGGAAAAACATAGGGTCCCTTCGGCCTGGAGGCGTTTCAGGAAGGCTGTATAGACGCGGCGGGCAAAGACGGGATCGGCGAATTTCCCTTCGGCCGGAAAGGTGTAATGTTCCAGCCAGGGCAGGAGTTCTTCGTCAAAGCCGAGGCCGCGGTTTATGTACTGCGGGGCGTGGATATGCAGGTCGACGAAGGCCGGAATGATGATATCCTGGCTGTAATCGACGACTGTTTCCGGGCCTGTCGTTTCCGGCAGGTCCGTCATGAAGCCCGTTACGACGCCGTTTTCGATATGGGCATATTGATTTTCACGGATCGTCAGTTCATGGCGTGACGGCGTGTAGAGAAAATTTCCTTTAATGAACATGTAAACGCTCCTTGTCTATCGTTTACGCAGGTACGTAAACAGATAAGAATGATGGCAGGACTTCGATGTCCAGGGGGAAATCCGGCCCTTCGTCGCCGTCCATGTTGGTCGAGAGATGGCTGTCGTCCAGCAGTTCGATGCGGACGCGGTCCATGGTCTTCAAGGTCATCAGTTCCGACGTCAGCGGCTGGCCGGCCAGGAATTCCGGGATGACCTTGATGAGGTCCAGATAATTGAAGTCCTTGAAGATGCCCAGCCAGATCTTTCCGTCGTCGACGAGGGCCTGGGGCGCCAGGTTGCGGAAACTGCCTACGGAATTGGTCAGCATGGCGACGATGAGGGGCGAGCGGTGGACTGTCGAGCCCTGGGCCGTCGTGATCTTGAACAGCGACGTCTTATGGGCCTGCATGGCCTTGATGCCGGTCAGGAAATAGGCCAGCGGGCCGAGGCGCGTCTTCTGCTCGATGGATACGTGGCCGACGGCTTCGGGCATGATGCCGGCGGCAATGGTATTGACGAAGTAGCGGTCGTTGGCCTTGGCGATGTCGACTTTGACCGTCTTGCAGTGCTGCAGCATGGCGATGGCAGCTTCCGGATGGAGGGGGATGTTCAGGGCCCGTGCCAGATCGTTGATGGTTCCCAGGGGGATGAAGCCGAAGTGGATGGCACTGTTGGCCTGTGCCAGGCCGTTGATGGTTTCATTCAGCGTCCCGTCGCCGCCCATGGAAAATACCGAATCGAAGCCGGTCAGGGCTGCTTCCTTGGCCCATTCCGTCGCGTCGCCGGCTTTCTGCGTTTCCCGCAATTCGACGTCGTCGAACATCGTTTCCAGTTGTTGTCTTAAATTATCCTTGTGATATTTTGCCCGTTCACGCCCTGCTGTAGGGTTGACGATTAACATACACCGTTTCAACTTGCTCTACTCCTTACTTGTAAATTGTGATAAGTCCTTAACGTGACTGATGATTACTATTATAGCGGTAAAAAAGTCGTTCGTGAAGGTGTAAACAAAGGATTTCTCTGATTTTCGTCGAACTCTTTAAGTAAGGTTCACTTGTGATTTTTTGAAAAGGGGAGATTGGAATGAATTTTGATGCATCTGTGTATCCCTATGGCTCCCACCGGGAAGTGGTCTATGGCCGCCGGGGCATGGTCTGCACGTCTCAGACCCTGGCTGCCCAGGCTGGGCTGGATATGCTGAAAAAAGGCGGCAACGCCATCGACGCTGCCCTGTCTGCGGCCATGTGCCTGACTGTCCTGGAGCCGACCAGCAACGGCCTGGGCAGCGACGCCTTCGCCCTGATATGGACGAAGGGGAAACTCTATGGCATCAACGGCAGCGGCTGGTCCCCGGCAGAACTGACGCGGGATGAATTGCTGAAGCGGGGCTATGACCAGGTCCCGCTCCGGGGTTGGGAGCCGGTCATGGTCCCAGGGGCGCCGGCGGCATGGGCCGAAGTCCATCGCCGTTTTGGCCGACTGGCCTTTGAAGAACTCTTTGAACCGGCCATTGCCTATGCCCGGGATGGTTATGCGGTCATGCCGAACTTGGCAGCTATGCTGGCCGACAGTATGGCATCCTTTGCACCTTATCGGGGGAAGAAAATCTTTCAGCACTTATTCGATACTTTTTTCCCTCATGACCAGGCGCCCAAAGCCGGTGATATCCTCAAATTGCCGGAACTGGCCAAGTCTCTGGAAATCCTGCGGGACAGCCATTGCCGGGCCCTGTACGACGGTGAGCTGGCCGATGCCATTGATGCCTGGTCCCGGGAAACGGGCGGCCTCATCCGCAAGGCCGATTTAGCAGCGTATCGGCCGCAGTGGACCGACCCAATCCATACGGCGTACCGTGGTTACGATGTCTGGGAAATGCCGCCCAACGGCCATGGCCTGGTCGTCCTCATGGCCCTGGATATTGCCGGTGGGTTTACTTTCAGTAAACGGGATGATGTTAAATCGCTCCACCGCCAGATTGAAGCTATGAAATTGGCTTTCTGCGATGGCAAGAAATATATTGCCGACCCGCGTTTCATGAAGACGGCTGTCGACGATTGGCTCTCTCCAGCCTATGCCGACCGGCGGCGGGCCCTTATCGGCCACGAGGCCCTGCTGCCGCAGCCGGTCGATGTAAACTGTGGCGGTACCGTTTACTTGTGCAGTGCCGACGGCGAAGGCAATATGGTTTCTTTCATCCAGAGCAACTACAGCGGTTTCGGTTCGGGCATCGTCGTTCCGGGATACGGCATTTCTCTTAGCGACAGGGGTCATAACTTCTCTATGGACTCAGCCAGCGATAACTGCGTCGGGCCGCGGAAGAAGTCCTATCATACAATCATTCCCGGCTTTTTGACGAAAGACGGCCGTCCTGTCGGCCCCTTCGGCGTCATGGGCGCTTTCATGCAGCCCCAGGGGCAGTTCCAGGTACTCCTGAATACCATCGACTATCATCTCAACCCTCAGGCAGCCCTGGATGCTCCGCGCTGGCAGTGGGTCGGCGGCAAGACCATTGAAATGGAACGGGCCTTTCCAACCGCTGTCGTCGAAGAACTGCGCCGCCGCGACCATGACGTCGTCGTCAAAGACGATATCCAGACCTATGGCCGGGGACAGATCATCTGGCGCGATGACCAGGGGACGCTCATGGGTGGGACCGAACCCCGGGCCGATGGCTGTGTCGCCGCCTGGTAAAGGTCGTTTACTTTTCTTCTTCCGGAAAATATGATAGGATGGAGAAAACTAAAGGAGGACTGTCCCCATGAAACCGAAACTTTCTATTTTAGACCCTAATCCGACGCCGCTCCAATACCTGTCCGGCCTGTCGCAGGAATTATTCCGTGAAATCTATATCAAGCGCGATGACCTGACGCCTTTCGGTGGCGGTGGCAATAAATTGCGTAAATTAGAGTATCTGATGATCGAAGCCCTCAACTCTCAGGCGACGACTATTGTGACCGTCGGAGCGCCGCAGACCAACCATGGCCGCCTGACGGCGGCTGTTGCCGCGAAATTCGGCCTGAAATGCATTATCGTCGCTGTCGGCGATACCGATGGCGAACTGAGCGGCAATTTACTCCTCGACGGTATTTTTGGCGCCCGCGTCGTCCTCAAGCATGACGATGGCCGCGACCACGACGTCCAGCTCGAAGAAACGGTCAAGAAAGTCATGGCCGCCGAATTAAAGAAGGGTGAACAAGTTTACTTCATCCCCATGGGCGGCAGCGATACGACGGGTATGCTGGGCTACATGGACTGCGCCCGCGAACTCGACGCCCAGGCCAAGGAACAGCAGATCGACGGGGCGACGGTCTATGTCGCCGTCGGCAGTATGGGTACGTATCTCGGCTTGTACTGCGGCTTGAAAGCCATCCAGTCGAATTTGAAGCTGGTAGGCATTGCCGTCATGCCCTTCGACATGGAAAAATTAAAGGCCTACTTTAAGCAGGCCAAGGAAGAATATGGCTTTGATTTCGACGGCGACTTCCACGTCGAAACGGGCTATATCGGCAAGGGCTACAACGAACCGGAACCGCGGGTCCGCGAAGCCATCTACACCATGGCCCGTCACGAAGGCATCCTCCTCGATCCGTGCTACACGGGCAAGATGTTTGCCGGCGTCCTGTCGATGATCAAAGAAAAGAAAATCAAACTGGGCCGGCAGGTCATCCTCGTGCATACCGGCGGCATGCCTGGCCTCTACACCAAAGCCCATCGCATCAAATTTGAAAACGAACTCAGAAACCAGATTGAAATCGTGAAATAAAAAAACGTGTCCCCTAGGGGACACGTTTTTTTCGTAGGGGACGCCCAAAGCCTTTTTGGCCCGTCAAGTGCCGACCAACGGAAGGCATAGGACGGCTGCCAAAACGGACAGCAGCGATGGGCGTCCCGCCTGATTCCTTAGATTAGAAGAACACTTTTGTCAATATGACGTACGACAAGGCACCCATGGCAGCCGTGCAGGGAATGGTCATGACCCAGGCCGTGACCATCTGCCGGGCGACACTCCAGTGGACGGCTTTGATGCGCTGTGCCGAACCGACACCCATGATGGATCCGGAAACGACGTGCGTCGTCGAGACGGGCAGGTGCAGCAGGGTGGCCGAGAAGATAACGACCGCTGAGTTCAAGTCGGCTGCAAAGCCGTGGACGGGGTGCATCTTGAATATCTTGCCGCCGACGGTACGGATAATCTTCCAGCCGCCGACGCTGGTCCCCAGGGCCATGGACAGGGCGCAGAGGAATTTGACCAGGTCCGGTACTTCCAGGCTGGTGATGAAGCCGCCCGATACCAATGCCAGGGTGATGATACCCATGGATTTCTGGGCATCATTGGAGCCGTGGGAAAAAGCCATGAGGGCCGCCGACACGACTTGCAGCCTGTTGGCCGCCAGGTTTACCTTTGCCGGTTTGAATGAATGGCAGACGGCAAAGATGATCTTCATGATGATGAAGCCCGTAATGATGGCCGAAACCGGTGAAATGATGAGGGACAGGACGATTTTCAGGATACCCCAGCCGTTGAGGGCGGCTACGCCGGCCGATACGATGATGGCACCGATCATGCCGCCGATGAGGGCGTGAGACGAACTGGAAGGCATGCCGACCCACCAGGTCAGGAGGTTCCAGATGATAGCGCCGACCAGGCCGGCGATGATGATCATTTCGTTGACTAACGTCGGCGAGACGACGATGTCGCCGCCAATCGTCTTGGCGACACCTGTCGAAATCATGGCGCCGAGGAAGTTGAGGATAGCCGTACCGACGATGGCGACGCCAGGGCGGATGGCACGTGTCGATACGCAGGTTGCGATGGCATTGGCCGTATCGTGGAAGCCGTTGATGAAGTCAAAGACCAGAGCCAGGACGACGACCATGATGATGAGCGACATATCAAGCATATTTCATGGTCACCTCTTTAATGGTATTTCCCAGGGTTTCGACGTGGTCGGCCGCTTCTTCCAGAGTCCCTAAGATACCTTTCCAGCGGATGACGTTGAGCAGGTCCGTTTCATCGCCGCTGAAGAGCCTGGAAATTTCCTGGCGATAGATATGGTCTACTTCCGATTCGAGGCGGTTCAGTCGTTCAGCATGACGCATGAGTTTGGCTTCGTTGTGGTCGATATCCTTCAAGAAAGAGAAAATCTTCTTCAATTCTTCGCCCATAGTGACAATCTGTTCGGTCATGGCGATGGCCGCTTTCGGCGCTTCCGTGACGTGATACATGCTGGTGCGCATGAGAGCGCCCTGCAGGGAATCGATGCAGTCTTCGAGCTGACACGTCAGTTTGTAAAAATCTTCCCGGTCGATAGGCGTGATGAAGACACGGGACAATTTGAAGATGACTTCCTGGTTGGTTTTGTCCGACGTGTGTTCCAGTTTGACGATTTCCTTGAGATGCATGGAAATGGTTGAAACGTCCTCCATGACTTCATGGGCGATGAGGGCGCCGCGATGGAATTTTTCGGCGTTGGTCATGAGATAATCGAAGAATTCTTCGTGCTTGTTGCTGATACTGAACACGTTATTTCCTCCTCTGTGTACTTAAAATCAGTATATGAGAGACATATCATTGTTTTGAAAAGAATATGTAAAGATTGAGTAAAATTTATCTACATGTTTTATTTTTTTTGAGGCAATGGTATAATAAAAACGGTATTGTTATTTTTTATAGGTATGTATATTGTTAAGAAAAAATCGCTTGCCATGGTGCAGGCTTTTTTTGAACATGAGGTGACTTTTACGAAATGAACGAAAACCTGACTAAACGGATCCATCCCGTTGACGAAATGCTGCCGGCTGGCCGGCTCTTTGCCTACGGTCTGCAACACGTCCTGGCCATGTACGCCGGGGCCGTAGCCGTACCGATCATCATTGCCCAGGCCCTGCACTTGTCGCCGGCTGAACTGGTCCACCTGATCAATGCCGACTTATTTTCCTGCGGCATCGCCACGCTGATACAGACTTTAGGCTTCTGGAAAATCGGCGCCCGCATCCCGATGATCCAGGGGGTCACTTTTGCGTCGGTCACGCCGATGATCCTCATCGGGGCGGAACACGGAATTACGGCCATTTACGGGTCGATTCTCATTGCCGGGCTGTTCACTTTCTTCATTGCCCCTTTCTTTAGCCGGTTCATCCGCTTTTTCCCGCCTGTCGTCACGGGGACGATCATCACCATCATCGGTATCACCCTGCTGCCGGTAGCCGTCAACTGGATGGGCGGCGGCAATCCGAAGTCGCCGGACTTCGCCTTACCGATGAATTTGTTCCTGGCCTTCATCACCCTGGTCATCATCATCGCTATTTACCGCTGCGGCAAGGGCTTCTTGAGCAATGTTTCTGTCCTGCTGGGACTCATCGGCGGGACGATCATCGCCATGATTTTAGGGCAGACGAACTTCGCCGAAGTCGGCAACGCGGCCTGGATCGGGTTAGTCACGCCTTTTTCCTTCGGCTTCCCGACTTTTGATATCGGCTCGATCCTGTCGATGATCGTCGTCATGATTGTCACGATGGTAGAAACGACGGGGGACTGCATTGCTATCGGGTCCATCGTCGGCCGCCCCATTGGCCGCAGCCGCCTGGCACGCTGCCTCCGGGCTGATGGCTTATCGACCTTTATCGGCGGTATCCTCAACAGCTTCCCTTATACGGCCTTTGCCCAGAACGTCGGCCTCATCGCCGTTACCCGCGTCAAGAGCCGTTTCGTCGTCGCCGCGTCTGGCATCATCCTCATCGCTTTGGGTCTGTTCCCGAAGATGGCGGCTGTCGTCGCCTCTATCCCGAATTCCGTCTTAGGCGGTGCTGGCGTAGCCATGTTCGGCATGGTCATTGCCAGCGGTATCCGGGCCTTGAGTAAAGTTAAATTCGACGGGACGTACAATCTGATGATCGTCGCCATCAGTATCGGCGTCAGCATGATCACCCTGACGGCGCCGAACTTTTTCCACAGCTTCCCGTCGTGGGCGAACATCGTCCTGCACAGTGGCATTACCCTGGGCAGTATTACGGCTGTCGTCCTCAACCTGATTCTGAATGGCAGCGGCCGGGAAGATGATGTAAACGAAGATTAAATAAATGTAAATCAAAATAAAGGCGCATCAGCGCGATGAAAGTGAGGGATTTTTTTGCTGAAACGAATGATGGCTCTGACCTGCGTCCTGGCCGTGACCGCTGGAGCTGCCTGGGCCGATACGCCGGAACTGAAGACTGGACCGGCTCCTTTTGCAGTCAAAGTGGAAATCAAGCCGACGGCGGCGCCGCAGGAAGAAACGAAACCGGCCCAGCCAGCCGTAACGGCGAAGAAGGACACGAAAAGCCAGACGGCCGCCAAGGAAGGCCAGCAGGCCAAGGCGGTCGAATCGGAAAAGAAAATAGGTATCAACCTGGCCAGCCGTATCTTAACGCTCTATGAAGGCGATACGAAGGTCAAGATGTATCACGTCGGGGTCGGCAAGATGTCGACGCCGACGCCGACCGGTTACTATGCCGTCCAATATAAGGAAGTCAACCCGACCTGGGTCGACCCGGATGACACGAGCATCCAGATCGGTTCAGGACCGGACAACCCTATTGGCTACCGCTGGATCGGCTTTTACGGTAACTATGGGATCCATGGGACCAATCATCCTGAATCCATCGGCGGCTACGTATCCAATGGCTGCGTGCGCATGAAAGAAGCCGATGTAGAAGACCTCTACCAGTATGTATCCGTCGGGACGCCGGTCACGGTCTATTATGACCGCCTGGTCATCGACGTCGACCCGGACCATACGGTTTCTTATTATATCTATCCTGACGGCTACGGCTGGCAGTCCCTGAGCATCGCTCAGGTCAAGAAGGCCCTGGCCGGCTATGGCGTAGAAGATTTTGCTGATTTCCAGGAAATCTCCGATAAGATCAACGCCTCCGATGGCAACGTCACGTACATCGCCAAGGCTTACGATTTAGTTGTAAACGGCCATAAACTGGCCAAGCGGGCACTGGGCAAGAATGGCCAGATTTACCTGCCGTCCGTGGCCGTGGCGACGGCGCTGAAACTGGATTTACAGTGGAATTCCCAGCAGGGCATCCTGACCAGTCCTTATGGCATCGCCCCGGGATACGTCAAGAGCGACGTCGTTTACATGAACGCCGTCGACGCCTACTCTTTATTCCATCTCAAAGGTGAACTGACGCCGGACTACGTCTATAATATGTACTCCGTCAAAGGCAACAGTACACCGACCGTCGTCATCTCGCCGGGAAGCGGGAATGATTGACGTTTGATGCGATGGCTTTTTTGTAGGGGCTCGCACGTACCTTTTTAGCCCGTCAGGTATATGCAAGATGGCCATGCACCGATTGGCGTGAACGGGCGCCCCACGTGGGCGCCCCTATGACGAACGATAAACGACCTACGATGAACTCAAAAAGGCGCTGTCTTTATGCGACAGCGCCTTTTTTATTGACAAATACTGACATATGTCATATACTGAAATCAAATTAATCGACATATGTCAAAAAAGACGGGCCGCGAGGACCCGTCCGGTTATTGCAGATTGGAGGAGAAATTGTTATGATAAGAGTAGCAGTTACGTATGAAAATGGGAATGTATTCCAGCATTTCGGCCATTCGGAAAAATTCAAGATCTATGATGTCGAAGATGGCCATATCGTCAAGGCTGACGTCATCGACACCAATGGTCAGGGCCACGGTGCCCTGGTCGGTTTCCTGCAGGCCCAGGAAGTCAATGCCGTCATTGCCGGCGGCATCGGCGGCGGAGCCCAGCAGGCCCTGGCGGCCGCTTCGATTGACCTCTATGGCGGCGTTACGGGCAGTGCCGATGAAGCCGTCAAGGATTTGCTCAATGGTACGCTGAAATTCAATCCCGACGTAGCTTGCAGCCATCACGACCAGCAGCATGGCCATGGTGAACATCACTGCGGTTCCCACGGCTGCGGAGGTCATCAGTAACCTGTCTGTTCCCTGGAAAGGAGACGATTCCCGTGAAGAATATCACCGCTTTTTATATGAACGGCTGCCCCTATTGCAAGGGCGCCAAAGAAGCCTTGGCTGAACTGATCGAAGAAAATCCGGCTTACCGCCAGGTAGCCGTCGACTGGTACGAAGAATCGGAACACCCCGAAGTCGTACAGGGCCATTCTTACTACTATGTGCCGTCTATGTTCATCGGCACGGAAAAACTCTACGAAGCCCAGCCAGGCCAGTCTTATGACGACATCAAGGCCCATGTCAAAGCGGCCCTGGATGCGGCGCTGAAGGCTTAATCGTCGCCTAAGACGGCATGGACGGCATCCCGGCAGCGGCGGACGGCTTCATCCATGGTCTGCTCATCAATGGTGAGGGGCGGATTGAAGTAAATGACGTCGCCAATGGGGCGCAGGACCAGTCCCAGGTCCATGGCTTTGCGGAAGATGTGCCAGCCGACCCGCTTTTCCGGGTCAAAGGCGCGTTTACTCCGTTTATCTTCAACTAATTCAATCGCATTGATCAGGCCGATGTGGCGGATTTCGCCGACATGGCTGTGGCTGCCGAGAGCAGCGTCTAACTTTTCGTGAAGGTAGATGCTCTTTTCGGCAGCTTTTTTTAATATATCGTCGCGTTCCATGATGTGCAGCACAGCCAGGGCTGCCCGGCAGGCCAGGGGATTGCCGGCATAGGTGTGGCTGTGGACGAAGGCCTTGTGGGTCTTGAAATCGTCGTAGAAGGCCTGGTAAATGGCATCGGTCGTAATCGTCAGGGACATGGGCAGGTAGCCGCCGGTCAGTCCTTTAGACGTGCAGAGGATATCCGGGCTGACGCCGGCGTGTTCGATGGCGAACATCTTGCCTGTCCGGCCGAATCCGGCAGCGACTTCATCGTCGATGAGCAGGACGCCATATTGGTCACAGAGCTGGCGCAGGCGGCGCAGGTATTCCGGCGGGTAGATGCGCATACCCGCTGCGCCTTGCAGGATAGGTTCGACGATGAGAGCAGCCGTTTCCTTTCCATAAGCGGCAAAGGCCTTTTCAGCGCCGACGAAACATTCACAATTACAGGTATCTCGCGTCTGGCCATAAGGACAGCGGTAGCAGTCGAGGCCATCGAAATGGATGTTGTTCATCATCATGGGCTTGTAGATGCGGGCATAGAGGTCCATACTGCCGACAGACAAGGCGCCGATGGTTTCGCCGTGATACGATTCGGACAGGCACATGAAACGCTGCCGTTCGGGATGGCCTGATTGATATTGATATTGAAAGGCCATCTTCAGGGCACATTCGACAGACGATGAGCCATTATCGGTGAAATTGAAATGCGTCAGCCCTTTTGGCAGCAGCGGCAGCAACGCCTGACAGAGCTCGATGGCAGGACGATGGGAGAAATTGGCAAAGATGACGTGTTCCAGCTGGCCGAGCTGGTCTTTGATGGCGTCGTTGATTTCGTCGTTGCAGTGGCCGAGAAGATTGCACCACCAGGAACTGATGATGTCGATGTATTCTTTGCCTTCTGTGTCATAGAGATAGCAGCCCTTGCCGTGGTCGATGACGACGGGTGGGAAGACTTCGGCGTCCTTCATCTGCTGGGCCGGATGCCAGATGTATTTTAAGTCAGCTTCAAGTAAACTCATGTAAATCACTCCTTACTGGTATAGTTGAATCAAAGCCTGGGCATCGGCCTGTAAAAGTTCGGCGTTGTCGCCGACGACGGCCAGGACGGGCTTGCCGCTGAGCTTTTCAATCATGCGGATGTTGTCTTTTTCCATGGGGCTTCCCGTATAATGGTTGACGATGAAACCTTGGACAGGCAGGCCCTTTTCTTTCATATAAAAGGCGGTAAGGACGGCGCCGTTGATGGTCCCCAGGCCAGCAGGGCAGACGATGAGCGATGGGATGTGCAGCCAGCCGATGAGATCTTCCAGCTGGAAGCTGATGGCATCATCTTCGCGGAGGGGACAGATGATGCCACCGCTGCCTTCGACCGTGACGTAGGGATAGGCTGCCGTGACGCGCTGCCAGTCGCGGAGGATGACGCTTTTTTCGATGGGCTTCTCTTCCCAGCGGGCTGCCAGGTGAGGCGACACGGCGTGGTCGTAAAGATAAGACAAGAGCAGGTCCGGCGATTCGCCAATCCCGGCTACCTCATTTACATAACCGGCATCACTGGCCGCGACGGTCGGGGCGCCGCTGATGGCAGCCTTATAATAACCGACGTCATAGCCGTGCTGGCGCAGTGTCTTGATGAGCAGGGCCGTGACATAGGTCTTGCCGATGTCCGTCCCCGTCCCGGTGATGAATAAACCTTTACTCATAGTAAACGAACTCCTTTCTAGAGGGCAGTGGTCCGACGTATCCGGCGGGCCAGGAAGGCGGCGACGATGCAGAGAAAGATGTCACCGGGAATGGGCAGGACGAAGCAGTAGACGAAGAGTGTCCACAGACTGATCGGTGTGCCCAGGTATACGTTATTGATTAAAGCTAAATAGACCATGCCGCAGGCGTAGACGATGATGAGGCCGGCAAAATCAGCAGCCAGCAGGCGCTGCAGCGATGGCATGGCGCTTTGATGGGCAATGTATCCGGTCAGCCAGGCACCGCCGATGAAGCCGATGAGATAGCCGAAGGTCGGCTGGAAAATATAGGACGGACCGCCACCAGACGTGAAGACTGGCAGGCCGACCAGCCCTAAGAGGACGTAGACGGCCACCGAGGCGGCGCCGCGGCGGCTGCCCAGGAGCAGTCCGGCCAGGGTGGTGAACAATAATTGCAGCGTAAAAGGACAGAACGGAACAGGGATGCGGATAAAAGCCCCGATGGCGATGAGCGCCGTGAACAGGGCGAATAAGACCATATCCCGCGTATCCCAGCGACGGGCTGAGAGGACAGAAGAAACCATGAAATCACTCCTTTGGATAAATGTAAACCATAATAATATTTAAAAGGTTTACGATAATCTGGATTATAGCCAATAATCGACTTATTGTCAATTTTTAAATAGCATAAATTAGTTAACAATAATCCGGTGAGAATTTCTCCCATTGACAAAAGCGAAAGAAGTGATTAATCTATAATTACAAAATAGATATAAATTATTTTGTTTAAAAAAGAAATGGAGGAATTGCGATGTCAAATGTTAATATTGACTGGTCGGCCTTGGGTTTTGAATATCAGCCGATTGCAAAACGTTATGTTGCCAACTATAAAGATGGCAAATGGGGCAAAGGGGAATTGACAGATAACCCGAATGTCGTCCTCAATGAATGTGCCGGCATCCTGCAATACTGCCAGCAAGTCTTTGAAGGCTTGAAAGCCTATAAAACCAAAGACGGCCGCACGGTCACCTTCCGTCCGGACCAGAACGCAAAACGTTTGATGGACTCGGCAAAACGCTTGGAAATGCCGCCGGTTCCGGAAGATATGTTCATGGAAGCTGTCGACGAAGTCGTCCGGGCCAATAAGGATTATATTCCTCCCTTTGAAAGCGGCGGCGCTCTCTACCTGCGTCCGTATCTCTTTGGGACTAACCCGGTCATCGGCGTCAAACCGGCTGACGAATATCAGTTCCGCCTCTTCGGCACGCCCGTCGGTTCGTACTTCAAGAACGGCGTCAAACCGATTACGATCTGCATTTCTGATTTCGACCGTGCAGCACCGCGCGGCACAGGCCATATCAAAGCCGGCTTGAACTATGCCATGAGCATGTATCCTTACATTTTGGCTCATCAGAACGGCTTCGATGAAAACATGTTCCTCGACCCGGCTACGCGCACGTACGTAGAAGAAACGGGCGGCGCTAACTTCCTCTTCGTCAAGAAAGATGGCACTTTGGTTACGCCGAAATCGGACTCCATCCTGCCGTCCATCACCCGCCGTTCCCTGATTACGATCGCAACGGACATGCTTGGCATGAAAGTCGAACACCGTCCGGTTAAATTCGCAGAAGTCAGCGAATTCGCTGAAGCCGGCCTCTGCGGTACAGCTGCCGTCATCTGCCCGGTAGGCAAAGTCGTCGACCACGGCAAAGAAATCTGCATCCCCAGCGGCATGGACGAAATGGGTCCTGTCCTGACGAAACTGTACAAGACCTTGCGGGGTATCCAGATGGGCGAAATCGAAGGACCGGAAGGCTGGATCCACGAAGTTAAATAATTTATATTTCGTAGAGGCTCGCACGTGGCGAGCCCGCGGGTATATGTAAGATGCCCGTGAACCGATTTGCGCGAACGGGCGCCCCACGTGGCGCCCCTACAGAAAAAAGGCTGTCGCCAATGCGACAGCCTTTTTTTGCAACACGCCCAAGCCTTCCAGCAATATTTTCAAACCAATCAAGATGAGGACGGCCCCGCCGATACGTTCGGCCTTATTTTTATAGCGCATCCCGAAGAGGCTGCCGACTTTTATCCCGGCTGCCGAGAACAAGAACGTCGTCACGCCGATGAGTGTCACAGACGGCACGAGGGCGATGTCCATGAAAGCGAAGGTGACGCCTACGGCCAGAGCATCGATACTGGTTGCGATAGCCAGCATGAGCATGGTATAGGGACTCATGCTGGCATCACAGTGTTCTTCGGCTTCAAAGGACTCCTTGATCATATTGAGGCCGATGGCGCCGAGCAGGATGAACGTGACCCAGTGATCATAGGCATCGATCATATCGGCGAAAAAACTGCCCAAGCCATAGCCGATAGCCGGCATCAGGGCCTGAAAGCCGCCAAACCACAGGCCGGCCAGGACCATGTGGCGCCAGTTGATTTTCCCCAGTGACAGGCCTTTACAGATGGAAACGGCAAAGGCATCCATGGACAGGCCGACAGCCAACAACAGCAAATCAAGTGTATTCATTCTTTTCTCTCCTCATCAATGCAGCAGTATACAATTCACTTATTATAAGAGATAGGGAAATCGATGTCAACGAAAAAGATTGCCAAATCAACGAATTGTGCTACAATACATTTTGTGACAAGAAAGGACGTGAAAACACATGAAATATAGAAAGCGCCATCTCCTGGCGGCGCTCCTCAGTGCGTTTACTTTATTTTCCGGTCAGGCCCTGGCCATGTCCGTGGATAACCTGATGCAGGTCGTCGCCAAGGACAGTGCGACGGGCAAGACCATTTCCTGGCAGTCTGACAGCGACCGCAGCGATTACAGTGTAGAATACCGCCACAAGGACCAGGATGATGTCCAGCTGGCTTATGTGACCGAAGGAAAACGGCCTCCCATTTACGACGCCGACAATCCGGCACCCTATACGTATGGGGCTTACATGCAGAAACTGACACCGGCGACGGAATATGAATACCGTATCGTCAATGCCGATGGTGCGACCGATTGGATTACTTTTTCGACGACAAAAGAAGATTTAAACAAATACAAAGTCCTCGTCTTCGGCGACTCTCAGTCCACTGATTACAGCGTCTGGGGTCAGACGGCGCAGATCGCCTGGCAGCAGAACGATGATGCGGCTTTCTTCATCAACATGGGCGACATTACCGACAACGGGCAGGCCTACTTCCAGTGGCGGGACTGGTTTGAAAATGCCGATGTCCTGACCAGCCACATCCCCTTTGTCCCGGTCCTGGGCAACCACGAAGCCTATAGCATGGATTGGAAATTTGCCGAACCGTATACGTATAAGGCCTTGTTCGCCGTGCCCTATGGTGGACCGAAGGACCAGAACCGCCTGGCTTACTCCTTTGATTATGGCGACGTCCACTACGTGTCCCTCAATACGGATTATGAAGAATTGAACGGCTGGCGTCCGACGATGATGGAAGATGAAGCAGCCTGGCTCGACAAGGATTTGGCTGCGGCCAAGAAGGCCGGGAAACGGCTGGTCGTCCTCATGCACCGTCCGCCTTGGGACAGCCCGTATAACGGCACCCTCGATGTAAACGGCAAATACTTCATGCCGCTCTTCGATAAATACGATGTCCCCCTGGTATTTACGGCCCATGAACACTGCTATGAACGGACCGTTCCCATCAAGAACGACCAGGCCGCTACAGAAGGGACCGTCTACATTGCCACGGGACGCTCCGGAACAGAATCCTGGGATGGCTCGGTCAAGAAACCGACCGATGTCGTTTACTATAACCCGACGGATATGCCCATGTACCTGACGCTCCAGGTCGAACCGGATGAATTCCGCGTCAGCGCCCTGAAAAATGACGGCACCCTGATCGATACCGTTTCCATCCCGGCCAAGCACCAGGAAGCGGAAGTTTCCAAGGACGCAGACAACACCGTAAAGGCGCCGGAAACGAAGACCAAGAAAGATAAGCAGAGTGCTAAGCAACATGCTAAGAAAAGTGTAAACAAACATAAACAGAAGTAAAGACGGTTGTTTTCTTTCTGGAAGACGTGTATAATTAACAGTTACAGAAAGTAAACAGAAGAGGAGCGAATGAGAATGAAAAAATTAGCAAAAAATATGATCCTTTGTGCGCTCGTGACGATGAGTTTATCAGCCGTCTGCTTTGCAGAAGATACGACTACGACGGAAACGACGGCAGCAGAACCGCAGGCAACGGCTACGGTGACGACAACGACTCAGGCCGCTCCGGACCAGAATGTCGTCGACTGGCTCGACCCGGCTGCCGGTGAATGGTACAGCACCAAGGGCAACCTGGTCATGACCATCGAAGGAAACACCATCAACGGCTGCACGGTGACGGATCCGAAAGACTGTACCTATGATTACCCGCGGACCGGGACCTTTACCATCCATGAACAGACCGGCGACCGGACAATCAAGATGGATTTGATGGGCCATAAATCCCATCAGTACCTCATCGTAGACAATAAGATGCCCTTACGCCGTTCCCTCAACGCCGACCGTTACGAATCCATTGGCGGCGTCTACCTTGGCATGACCCAGGAAGACCTGACGGCTGCCTATGGCCAGCCGAGCAGTACTGCCGAAGATCAGGGAACAGACCGCTGGATTTATGATAACCACCATATGGATGCTTATCTCCAGGGCGGCATCGTCATCGGTATCCGCATCTATGACGGCAGCGATTTGAAGTTCGATAAATCCGGCCTGACCGCTTCGGACACAGCAGGTGCCTATGCCAAGTCTTACGAATTGGAAACGACGCCGGAAGTCCCGACAGAAGCCAACGCCATTTCCAAAGCCTATAAACTGCCCCAAGGCGAATACCTGCGCTTTGGCCAGAATTTCGTCCAACTTTCCATCTAATCGGATAGATACTAATTGCACATCGACTGAAATGGGGCCTCACATGACGGGAATCTTCATGTGACAGCCCCCTTTTCGTTGCATTATTCTTTGAAATACGGTAAACTAAAGGTAATTGATTTATATGAATTGCTGTTGCGCTGGCTGGCATGGTTAAGCCTTTTTTTTATTGGAAAAATGAGCCAGGTAAATGCAAAAACAGAGATAGTAAACATGAGGAGAGAAAACACGTGATTACGACAAGAGATTTAATGGACCGCTATAATATCAAGACCCGTCAGGGCATCATCCAGTTCGTCAAAAAACATCTGGACGAAATCAATCATGACGGAGAAGAACACGCCACCATGCAGAAAGGCGAATGGGCCTTCGATACGGAAGCTGTCCGCATCCTCGACCAGCTGCGCGGCCTCCACGACCAGGCGACCATTACCGAACTGGAAAGTGAAAAAGTATCCAATGCCCAGCAAGAATCGCACAACCTGCGCATTTTGCTGCTCAAAGCCCAGCAGGACCTCAACACAGCCCAGCAGCAGGTCATCACGTTGCAGCAGAACCTGATCGCCAAACAGAACGAACTGTCTGAAGTCAAAGTCAAAGCCCTGGAAGCTCAGCAGAACAAGGACCAGGCCGATGCCCTGCAGAGCGAACTGGACCGCCTGAAAAAAGAAGGCAGTATCATCGAAGACGAACACAAACAACTCCAGGAAACACTGGCCACCGTCCAGGCCGAACGAGATAGCCTGCGCCAGCAGCTGGCCGAAAAAGACAACCGCCATTGGTGGGAATTCTGGAAATAATCATATACCGGGAACAGGGGCTATGGCATGGAAATCCTGAGAGCATGCCATAGTCTTTTTTTTAGGCTCCCATGATAGGGAAACTGGCCGCCAAAGGCAGTCTGAGAGGTTTAAGGCTCCCATGATAGGGGAGCTGGGTACCGAAGGCAGTCTGAGAGGTTTAAGGCTCCTATGAGCAGGGAAACTGGCCGCCAAAGGCGGTCTGAGAGGTTTAAGGCTCCCATGATAGGGGAGCTGGCCGCCGAAGGCGGTCTGAGGGGTTCTTTGAAAAGGAGAGATACGGCCATGAGCGATAATATTACGATTCGGCCAGCCTGTGGAGATGATGCGGCAGCTTTGGCCAGGATTTACGCACACTATGTGGAAAAGACGGCCATTACGTTTGAATACACCGCGCCGGATATGGCGGAAATGGAACGGCGCCGCCAAGAAATTTCGCGGCACTATCCCTACTTGGTTGCCGAAATAGACGGCAAGGTCATCGGTTATGCCTATGCGCATGCATTCTATGGCCGTGAAGCCTATGCCTGGTCCGTCGAATCGAGCATCTACGTCGATGTAAACGCCCGTAAACACGGGATTGGCCGCAAGCTGTACGAATCACTGGAAAAAGCCTTGAAATCCATGGGAATACTCAACATCAACGCCTGCATTGCCGTACCCCGTGACGACCAGGATCCGTATGTCACCAACGGCAGCCTGAACTTCCATCAACGCCTTGGCTACACCCTGGTAGGCCGTTTCCACAACAGCGGCTACAAATTCGACCGCTGGTATGACGTCGTCTGGATGGAAAAAATGATCGGACCCCATACCATTCATCCCCGATTTCCGGCAAAAAAATGAGACCCTTTTTGCTTTATAGTTTGTAGCATGGAGTTTGTAGGGAGAGGGGGATTTGGCAGTCATGTGCAACTTAGGAGAAGGAATTAAATTGATTTAGGAGCAGTTGGATGTATGATGTTTGAAGCGATAGCTTTCAACTTCAAACGCAAAAAGAGGCTGTCGCATATGCGACAGCCTCTTGATTTTTTGGAGCCACTAATAGGATTCGAACCTACGACCCTCTCATTACGAACGCATACACCACTTTTGAAAGAGCCTTTGTGGCGTGAAGGAAATAACCGATTTTCACATGATTTAATCAAAATTACGTCTATTTGAGCCTGTAATGAGCTTTTATATTTTTCATGATAAAGAACATGGACAGATATATAAAAGTTGATTACAGAGGCAAATAGAGAGTTTTCTTTTTGAGAAGACACACAGAAAAGGGAAAAGACACCATGGCACAGGGTCGTAAGTCATGAGTATATATGAATAACTACCTTTACGGTAATGACCACCTTTAGGGACTCCGTTTTGTATGAAATTTCCGTGTGACCTTATGTGTCTGAGCTTTCGGGCCGCTATCCCCCATAGGGCGTTGCGACTGTTCAGATTCATTGAGGAGCAGACACGAGAGGTTTTAGGGGGTCTGCTGTTCTTTGATGTAATAATCATGGTGACATACAGAAGCAGATTTAAGGCTCGTTAGGCGTATTCATGGCCGCTTCCTACCTAAAATATTACTACCGATAATCTTTGATTATCGGAACTAATGAGGGCGCTATGGCCTGTAAGTGGCATGGTTGAGCCATTCTTTGAGTGTGTCTTAGTCCTACTCATGGGAGCTTTTCGGGGTCTTTGCATAATGGTTGAATGATAATTCATAAAAGATGCATAAATATATCATAAAATGTATACTCTATCTCATCTGTTGGTTTTGGCCGCTTCCTTGTCGCTTGTCCTACATGGCGTCCTACATAAATTTATTGGTGCACAATAAGGAAAGAAACCGTCGCTTGTCCTACATGGCGTCCTACATGGTTCTATGAGGGCTGTTAAATGTGCCATCTATATACCATGGTGCTATTGTGGCACTAACCGAAGAAAAGAGTACACCTATGTACGCTTGATGAATTGTTCCACCATGCGAAGAAACCAATAGTGCCATGTATGAATGGTTGTCTAATTGTTCCACATACTGATAGAAGAGGATACGCATGATGATTTCATGGGATGTATGGGATTCTCTTAGAGCCTATGTGGTTCTATTGTCCTGTCTATTTTGGGGATTTAGGATAATCATTAACAATCATCATTAACGGGTCTTTAGGGACTTCATCGGTCTTTGTAGGACGTTATGAGGACGTTTTGAGCTTACAAAAATAGGGGGGGTTAGAAGGTCGCATAAATGGCTTAATAGAGCCAATGAGGGGACTTTGGGGTACACAAATAGTATAGACAAAAAGAAAGGATGCTGATTTTGATGGATGAATTGAATGAATTTATGGAGCAGGAAGCATGTGACACTATGGATACTGTTACGGTCTTTGACCTGCCTTGCGGTTCTCTCATGCGTTATTGTAAGCTTGATGAAGAGGAAGACACAGAGGAAAAGACACCATATAGCCATGCGTGGACAGAAGCAGACAAAAGGCGATTCAAGAGAGCCAATAGAGCCAGAAAGAAAGAGAATGAGCGGCTTTTAAAGCTCACGGAAGCTTTGACGGATGAGGAAGTCATTAACCGCTTTGCAGAGCGTAACAGAGGCTTGCAGACACACTTTGCATACTTTAGCACGATTGCAGATGCCGCCATTAACAATAAATGGGTCATTGGATACGCTACGTATAGGAAGCGGATGAAAAAGGAAGACATTCACAAAGAACATAGAAGCCTAAAGAACTGGCTTCACAAGAATGGAAAAGACACCATGACGGCCATATCTATTGGATGGGGTAAAAAAGGTTATGCCTATGTGTTCTTTGTGTCTACCTCTGCTGATGGGGTCGCCGTCGGTGATATTGGTACGGCCTTCTACCAGAACAGACGCAAAAAGGGCTATACACCTGTTGAGTGCCGCCCCTTTGAAAAGAATCCGTATTCCTTTTTGGAAAGCCATTACTGTACTCCGTTGCGATGTGATATGGAACTTACACCATTGAAAAGCCGTGAATGTGCCTGTATGATTCGTAGCAGTTTCGCCCTACATGGGAAGAATAAGACACTACGAACACAAGAGGCTATTAATAATGTGTACAGCTACATGCACTTAGTAGACATGTATGATGTGTGTAGAGATTATGAAAAGCTGAATATCCTCACACATACTGGCAGTCTTCTTGTAGACTGGAGAGAAGATGAAGCGCAGGAAGAAGACACAGAGGACTTCTAAGACTTCTCTATCTCCTTGCTTTATTACTTGATTAAAATGCGCTGAGAGCCGTTTTAAGGGCCGTTACGGATGCCGTGAAGGGAATTACCCTAAGGCAACTCGTAAGACACTTAAACCTCAACATATTGGGGTATACAGACAAACAAGAGCTATTGTGATATGATGAAGTTGGTTATGAGCTTCACGTCATAATAGCTCTTTTTCTTTTCAGAAGGGAGAGCATATATTATGACGATGGACAACAATAACACAGTGAACCTTGATAACGATACAATCATGAATATTGCTAAGGCACTTGCGGATGTACAGCAGGAGCAACAGAAGGCACGTGGTCCTATGTCAAGTTTGAGTACAAATTAAATTGAGGTTTCTATCAATCAGTTATCCAGCAATCAAAGCTGCCTTTTTCTTGTAGTTTGCATATAATTTTTCATAGTCA
>NZ_JBKKJR010000014.1:0-60264 GCF_046614755.1 Megasphaera indica | reverse complement strand
AAGCCGCTTCTAAGTCCGAGCAAACAAATCCCGAAGAATGACTATAAAGCTATGATATTTTTGCATACAGAAAAAGAGCCTGTGCACGATTACGTGCGACAGGCCCTTTTTGAGTTTTAAGTTTGTAGTTTTTAGTGGATTATTTTAAATTTAAAGTCATCTTCTGCAAACTACAAACTCTGTACTACAAACTATAAAGTAAACGGGGCCGCGCATGATGGTAGAAGCCTTCGTGCGACAGCCTCCCACGGATCACCATTCACTATTTCGCCGGTGCTTCGATGGGGTCGTAATCAGCTGGTTTATCTGTAATAGCCGCTTCGTCGATGGCCGACGGTACCGGGTCGAAGCCCTGGCGGAACAGGCCCTTGATGGCAGCGATGTACGGCGGGATGATGGTGTCCATGAGGAGATAGCGCTTGCGGAAAAGGTTGCGCTTCTGCGACTTGATTTCGCCGTATTTACGCCGTCTTTCTTCGATAGGCAGGTGGTAATACCACGGTTCCTTGCCATCCGGTGCGGCTCCTTCGCCGATCCAGAATTCATTGAAATTGGTCTTCTTCGAACGGTTGCCGCGCAGCATATGGCTGTTGGTATAGAAGCCTTCGTCCGTGATGACATATATGTCATGGATGCCCAAAGTTTGGACGAAGATGCGCATGAGATAGAGGATGAAATTCTTCGGCCGATAGCCAAAGAGCTTCTTGGTCAGGACCTTGGTCGTTTCCAGGCCGTGCTTTGAGCCCTGGATGGTGCCGATGTACACGGACGGCGTCCCGTCAACATTGTAATCGAAACGGAAATTGAAATGATAGATCATCTGGCCTTCATGATAGAGGTAGAGCGACAAGAAGCCTTCCTTGCGCTGGCCCGTATCGAAGATGAGCCGCGCTTCCAGGGGCAGCGATTCGTCCGGCGAAGTCCACAGGGTATAGCCGTTCCCCCAGTAGAGTTCGTGGATGACCTCGTCCGAAAAGAAAGTCCGCAAGATAGTGAAATGATGTTTCAAGGCATCGAGGCGCTGGCGCATGGTCGAATTCTTGAACAAGAAGACGCGGGTCATGACTTCCTGGAAATCCGGGTCATGCTGCTCAAAGAAGCCCTTCATCGGTTCATAATGGTCAAAGAAATCGTAGAGCTCTTCAAATAAAGCCCGGTTGGACACGGCACGGGCAAAAAAAACGACAGCCCGCTTGTTTTCCTGGAAATTCCGGGGCCCGTATATAAGGCGCGATAAGTGCCAGAAATAGGAAATGCTGTGCATGGAATACCTCCTATCAAGTACAAAGCTAGTAGTACTATTATACGGGCAAGACAAGCAGGCTGTCAATGTGGGATTCGTGGCCAGTGACTAGCTTCTATCTAATCCAGCTTCCGCACGATATTCGCCGGGACATGGGACAAATCGCGGACGCCGGTGATCATCATGGCATCCATGAGCTGGCGTTTGATCGTATCCAGGAGGAGTTTGACCCCTTCGGCCCCACCGCCGACAGCAGCGACGGCAGCCGGTCTGCCGATGAGGACGGCGTCGGCACCGAGGGCCAGCATCTTGAGGATGTCTTCGCCGTGACGGATACCGCCATCGACGAAAATGGTGATCCGCCCTTTGACAGCTGCGGCGATATCAGGCAGGACATCGGCCGTACCGGCCATGCCGTCGAGGACGCGGCCACCGTGGTTGCTGACGACGATGCCTTGGGCACCGGCTTCGGCACAGGAGACGGCTTCTTCGGCCGACATGACGCCTTTGACGATAAAGGGCAGTTTGATAGCCTGGACGACTTCGGCAATGTCACGGGCACTCTTGGGCCCTACGGGCTGACCGAAAATCCGCATGTTAATCAGCGTCGCCGCATCGATATCGCTGGCAACGGCAAAAGCGCCGGCTTCTTCTGCCTGATGGGCTTTCTCAATGATCTGGTCGTTGCTGCGGGGCTTGATAGTCGGGATGACGATGCCCGGCCGTTTCTTACAAGATGCAATGCCTGATGAATACATATACGGGGCACCGCTGTCACCGGTAAAGCACAGCGTACCCGCATCCAGGGCTGCCTGAGTGACGGCTTCGTCATACTCTTGTTCTACTTCAGCCGGGTCGCCGTCTACCTGGGCATTGAGGACGATGCCGCCAACCGGCGCCAGGAGTACCGGCATACTGAGCCGTTTTCCCATAAGGGTCACAGCCGTATCCGGGTCGTCGACGCCAGACATGCTGCGCATGACCAGGCCGTATTCCTGGAGCGCTTCGACGTTACGCATGAAAGACCGTCCCGTGCGCAGGCCGCCGAAACCGGGAATCATGCCGACGCAGGCTTTGCCGTTGCACTGGGGACAGACATGGCAGCCTTTCATTTTTTCGCGTGCTTTGTTCCTTACTTCCTGTAAATCCATGATAATCACTTCCTAAATAAATATTTTATTGTCAGCCCGGCCCTGATAGGTCGTCTCTAACATCTTGACATGGGATAAAAAGGCAGGGTCGTCGAAATACTTGGCGCCATGCGGGCAGTTGCGCACGCAGCGCTGGCACTTGATACAGATGCCATTGACGACGGACGGCTGGTCCGGGTCGATGGAGCCCATGGGACACTGGCGGGCGCAGAGGCCGCAGGATACGCATCTTTCCAGGTCTGTCTTGGGCTTGGCTTTGAGGAACTTGGCCGGCTGGCCGTCGACGCCTTTGGGGACGTAATACGGAGCCCTGGCATCACCATCGACGACGAGACGCGGTACCATGCCATCGGTCTGACGGATTTTCGATACGGCCATGTCCGTCAGGCGGACCATGAGGGCCAGGTCGTCCTTATCGGGCCGGTCAGGGGCCAGGACATCGGAAAAAGCATGGGTCCCGACGAAAGCCCCGGCTGCGACGGTACGGAAGCCGTTGCCGTCGAGTGTTGCACAGAGCTCGGCCAGGGAATTATCGAAAGACCGGTTGCCATAAGTCACGACAGCCAGGGCCAGGGCGCCCTTGCCGATGAGTTTTTCCTGATATGTCGGCAAAATCTTATTGGGCAGTTTCCCGGCATACGTCGGACCACCGACGATGACCAGGTCACCGGCTGAAAAAGTATGCACTGTTTCCCGGTCCTTAGGCAGGTTCAGGGAAATAGCCCGGCACGGTACCTGGAAGAGCCGCGCCGCTTCGGAAGCACCTTGACAGACGATGCGCTTGGTATTCCCAGTGGGGCTGAAATAAATGGCATACACGTGTTGGATATGCATAAAGACCACCTCGATCGTAAAAACTCCGGCCGCATCTTTTGCTTATATTATATACCAAACAGGCGCGAAAGTCATAGTTCGCGCCTGTTTTCTTTTTCCCTTTTGTGTTAGAATACAGTATGATTTTACTATAAAAACGAGGTGTCCTATGCAAAAGAAAATATATGCCGTACGGCGCGGCCGCACGACCGGTCTGTTCCTGTCCTGGGCAGACTGCCAAAAACAAGTGGACGGCTTCCCGGGAGCCCGCTTCAAGAGCTTCACCGATGCGACGGAAGCCTGGAAATGGCTCAATGGCGAAGAAACGACGGCGCCGAAAAGGACAGGAGCTCCCAAAAAGTCCCGCCAGACGGCAAAGACCGCGGCGCCGTCCCAGCCCTTGCGGCCTGACGAAGAACAGGATTTCGTCATCTATACCGATGGCTCATGCCTGCGCAACCCCGATGGCCCCGGTGGCTGGGCCGTCGTCGCCTGCAACGTCGCTACTGGCGAAGTGACGGAACTATGCGACGGCAATCCGTCGACGACGAATAACCGCATGGAGCTCCTGGCAGCCATCATGGCCCTGCGCTTTGCGCCGGAAGGCACGAAAGTCGCCTTGTACACAGACAGCCAGTACCTCAAGAACGGCATCACCAAATGGGTCGCCGGCTGGAAGCGCCGGGGCTGGAAGAAAGCCGACGGCCAGCCCGTCCTCAACCAGGCTTACTGGGTCGAACTGGACAAGCTCTACGCCGCCCACGACGTCACCTTCCACTGGGTCAAAGGCCACGTCGGCGTCGAACTCAACGAGCGCTGCGACCAGCTGGCCAAAGCCCAGGCCGTAAAGTATAAATAAAAACGAATCACTAGCTATGAGTGGCTAGTGATTCGTTTTTACTGTAGGGGCGCCACGTGGGCGACCCGCTTGGGTATTGGGAGACGCACTCTTCGAGCTGGAAAACAGCTCATATGCTGGGACGGGCTTGCCACGTGCAAGCCCCTACAGATTCAAAATATCGGCTACGAGCTGGTCGACTTCTTCGGCTTTCGTGCTCCACGACGTGCAGACGCGGACGCAGACGTGGTCGTCGTCAACAGGTCCCATGGCTTCAAAGATGTATTTGCTTTCCAAGGCCTGGGCCTGAGCTCTCGAAAGAATGATGAACTGCTGGTTCGTCGGGCTGACGATGAGTTCTTCTATCCCTTTCTGCCGGAAGGCCTGGCGGATACGGACGGCGTATTCATCGGCTCGTTTCGTAATGGCAAAATACGTCCCGTCGTGGAGCAGGGTATAGAACTGGAGCCCTAAGATCCAGCCTTTGGCCAGGACGGCGCCGAACTGTTTCATGTGAGCTTTGAAGCGGCGGTCTATCCCGGCGTCGGTCAAGACGAGGGCTTCGCCAAAGAAGGCCCCGCATTTCGTACCGCCGATATAAAAGACGTCGGCCAGGCGGCCGAAATCAGCCAGCGTCAGGTCATTCCCGTCAGCCCCAAGGCCATAACCCAGGCGGGCGCCATCGACGAAGAGGTACATGTGATACTTGCGGCAGACTTCCGAAATAGCCGTCAGTTCAGCCTTGGTATAGAGCGTACCGTATTCCGTCGTAAAAGAGATATAGACCAGCGACGGCCGCGTCAGGTATTCGGCTTCGCCGGAATTATAGTAAGCCTGCACTTCCCCTTCAATCTGGTCCGCCGTAATCTTGCCGTCATGATGGGGCAGGGCGACGATTTTGTGGCCTGTATTTTCAATGGACGCACATTCATGGCAGTTGATATGGCCCGTGTCGGCACAGATGACGCTGTCACAGGAACCGAGGAGGGCTGAAATGGTGACGAAATTGGCCTGCGTCGCTCCCGGGAAAAAGTAAACCTTCCCTTGCGGGCACTGGGCCAATTCCAAAATCAGCTTTTCTGCCTTGTCACACCAGTCATCGACGCCATAGCCGCCGTACTGCGTATCGTTCGTCTGATTCAAAGCCTGCAAGACGCTGGCATGAGCGCCATGATTATAGTCATTGTTAAAACGTATCATTTTACCCTGTCTCCTTACTCTATCCCTTAATGATCTTCTTCAACTTCGGATAATTTTTGCTGCAATATTTTCCCAAGCTGCCAAAACGCAGGGATAAATTTATCCCGAATGAGAATCAACAGTTCATCAATTTCAGCTTCATTATAAAGATGGACCGATAAATTCCTTTTTTTCAGCATCAACAGCCAAACAGATGAATCCTCAATGAAGCCGACCTTATATCCTAACTGCAAGATTTCTCGCGGAGAACCTGTTTCAGCCTCCTGAACCCCATGAACGCGTAAAACCTGTTGTAAAGCTTTCCAGGCCAGTTCAAAGGTCAAATTGAATTGGCCGACGATTCCCGTCCGGTAAATTTCATTCTCTGCAGCTAAGGAAAAGTCGGCTTGTTTCAGGACATCCAAACAATTCAAAAAATTATCCATTTTTTTCATAAATGATGACTCCTTCTTTAGCCAATTCTTCCGCTAACTCCCGGGAAATGCGCTCGTCCAGATTGACGACGTCGAACATCAGCAGCGAATCAACATTTTCCTTGATGTCCCAATAAAAACCGTCAAAATCGCCGCCACGGACAGCGATGTCCACGTCACTGCGTTCCGTATGCGTTCCCCTGGCCCGGGACCCAAATAGGATGACTTGTTTAATGTCGTGTTTTTTGGCAAATGCCGTAATATCCTGAAAAACTTGATCTGGAATATGGAACTTCATCGCATTTCCCCCTTATTGGAATTTTTTCCACAAGATACCTTCCTTGCTGATGCGCTGACACGGGGCTCGTCCCGCATGATTCATATCAACGACGTCTACCCAGCGGGGAATAAATAAATCTGTACATCATCCTGTTGAAAATGCGACAATACACACTTCTTTACCGCTTCTATGACATTCTCTCCCATAATCGCCAATCCTTTCAAGGCTATGGCCTTACGTCTATTCTACCAGAATCGGATAGGTTGTACAATGAAAAGGGGCTGTCGCATGTGCGACAGCCCCTTTTAAGTGGTTAGCAGATGGATTTAAAGTTAAAGATTTACTCTGCAAACTACAAACGCTGTACTACAAACTATAAAGCGATGACGTCCAAATCGTCCGGGATATACAGGTTTCCCTGATAATACCGGCTTCCTTCGGCATGGTAACGCTGGCGGCGATGGGCCAGGTCCTTGTCTTCAGTATGGTAGAGGATCAGATTCTGTACGCCCAGGCGGGCTGCCGTTTGGCAGGCGTCTTTGACGGTCGAATGGTGTTTCTCATAGGGATGGAAGATATCCGCTTCGGCATCGAGGCAGAAAGCTTCATGAAGGAGCCATTTACTATCCCGGACATAGGCTTCTTCCCAGGGCTGATAGGGTTCATCGCCACAGCAGGTCAGTCTGCCGTCGGCAAGTTCCAGGGAAAAGCCGAATTGCTTGGCCTTGGTCGAGCGGATATCGAAAAAAGTCACGTCGTGGCCCATGAGCTGACGCGTTTCCCCATCATTCACCGTGACGAGATGCAGGCGGTCATCGAGGAAGGCCCTGTCTTTCGAGGACAGCAGGGCCATGCCCATCGTACGCAGCAGGGAAATGACTTCCTCATGGCCGTAGATGACGGCTTCTCCATCGTAGGTCCCGCGCCGCCAGGACTGACACATCATGCGCATGAGCCAGAGGATGCCCAGAAGATGATCCATGTGTTTATGGGTGACGAAGACCGTCCGCATATCCTGCCAGCGAAAATGGGCCTTTTCCAGCTGACACAGGAGTCCGTTCCCGCCGCCGCCATCGACGAGCAGATATTGACCGCTTTCATGGAGGACGAAACAAGTATTATAACAATGGGTCACCGTTGCGTTCCCCGTCCCTAACAAGGTCAGATTCATGACTATCCCTCCCGATGGTTTATCGTGCGTTGGCTTCGCCGCGGAAGATGGTGCCACGGCTGGCGTCTACGGTGACGACTTCGCCGTTTTCCAGGATATCGGCAGCATGGGCAGCGCCGACGACGGTCGGGATGCCAAAGGTGATGGCGACGATAGCCGATTCGCTGGTGAGGCCGGCTTCTTCGGAGACGATGGCGCTGGCCCGTTTCATGTAGTCGACGAAATCAGCGCGGGCCGAACGGACTACGAGGATGCAGCCGTCAGTGAAGTTCTTTTCCAGGTCTTCTTTCGATTCGGCGATGCAGACTTTGCCGATAGCCGAGTTACGGCCGATACCGGTACCGCGGAGGAGGACGTCACCGACGACCTGGACGCGGATCATATTGGTCGAACCGGCTTTGGCAACGGGGACACCTGCCGTGAGGACGACGAGGTCGCCGGCTTTGATGAGGTCGTTGTCGAGGGCTGCAAAGATAGCATTGTCGACGACAGCATCGGTGTCGCTGGCTTCTTTACCGGTGACAGCCTGGACGCCCCAGTTGAGCTGCAGGCGGCGGACGATGGCTTCATGCGGCGATACGGCTACAATCGGGCAGGCCGGACGGAATTTAGAAATCATCTGAGCTGTGCCGCCGCGTTCAGTCGAAGCGATGATGGCTGCAGCGTGGAGGTCTTTGGCGATCTTGACAACGGCTTTGCCGATGAATTCCGTCGTCGTAGCCGATTCAGCGTCGACGTCTTCATAGGACTTCGGCGTGAAGTTGCTTTCCGTAAAGGTTGCGACGCGGGCCATGGTTTCTACCGCTTCTACCGGATAGAGGCCGCCAGCCGTTTCGCCGCTGAGCATGATGGCATCGGTACCGTCGAGGATGGCGTTGGCGACGTCGCTCGTTTCAGCACGGGTCGGACGCGAGTTGTTGCACATAGATTCCAGCATCTGCGTAGCCGTAATGACCGGTTTGCCTGCGGCCTGGCATTTATGGATGAGGACTTTCTGGAGCATCGGCACTTCTTCTGCCGGGACTTCGACGCCAAGGTCACCGCGGGCGACCATGATACCGTCGCTCATCTTGATGATGTCGTCGATGTTGTTGACAGCTGCCTGACATTCGATTTTGGAGATGATCTTCATATGGCTGTCGTGTTTTTCCAAAATCTTGCGGATCGTCAGGACGTCTTTGCCGCGCTGGATGAAGGAAGCGGCGATCCAGTCCATGTTCATGCGGCAGCCGAATTCGATATCGTCGGCGTCTGTATCGGAAACAGCCGGCAGGTTGATGGCAATGCCCGGTACGGCAACGCGTTTGCGGTCGCTCATCTTGCCGCTGTTGAGGATTTTCGTATGGATGTCTTGGCCTTCGACGCTGACAACTTCCAAGTTGACCAGGCCGTCCGACAAGAGGATGTGGTCGCCGGCTTTGACGTCCTGCGGTAATTCTTTATAGTTCATGGAGGCAATAGTTTCATCGCCTTCTACGTCACGGGCCGTCAAGGTGAAATCTTTGCCGGCTTCCATCATGATCGAACCATTCTTAAATTTGCCCAAACGGATTTCCGGGCCTTTCGTGTCCAGGAGCAGTGCAACCGGGATACCCAGTTTCTGAGAGGCAGCACGGACCATGTCGATGCGCTGTTTATGTTCTTCATGAGAACCATGGGAGAAATTAAAGCGGGCAACGTTCATGCCGGCTTTAATCATCTTTTCGATAATTTCCGGGGTATTGGAACTGGGGCCTAAGGTGCAGACGATCTTTGTTTTTTTCAGCATATCTATTCTCCTTGCTTCTATTTAATGTAATCGGATGATTCTCGTTCAGCTGACGGCGCGGATGAGGTTGAAGACCTGCTGGGCCGTATTGGTCATATTGCGCAGGGCCGTTTCTTTATTCATGGCTTCTTCCAGCGGCATGGCCTTATCGACGATAGAAAAGAAAGCATCAATGCCCTGCCGGTTGCATTCAGCAGCGTCGGCGGTCGTGCAGCCTGCCAGGGCGATGACTTTGGCACCGTATTGTTTAGCCAGTTTCGCTACGCCAATCGGTGCCTTGCCCATAGCCGTCTGGGCGTCGAGGCGGCCTTCGCCGGTAATGACGTAATCGGCATCCTTGACGGCATCGGCCAGGCGAATGGAGTCGAGGACGATCTGGATACCCGAACGCAGGCGGCCGTTCAGATAAGCCAGGAAGGCGAATCCCATACCACCGGCTGCACCGGCACCGGCTGTCTGGCTATAGTCATGACCGGTATAAGTCTGGGTGACGGTGGCAAAAGACCGGCTGGCATCGTCCAGGACTTTGACATCCTGCGGCGATGCACCTTTCTGGGGCCCGAAGATATAGGCGGCGCCCCAATTTCCGTACAACGGATTGGTCACATCACAGGCGACATCGAAGGTACAGTCTTTCAGAGCCGGCAGGACCTGGGAATCATCGACAGAAACAATGTGCCCCACTTCCTGTCCGCCTAAACCGACAGGCTGGCCCTGGGCATCTCGGAAAATATAACCCAGAGCCTGGAGCATACCGACGCCGCAGTCACTGGTCGAGCTGCCGCCCAGGCCGATGATGAAATGGCGGATACCCGCTTCTATAGCCTGCGCCATGACCTGGCCGACGCCATATGTTGTCGTGTACAGGGGATTACGCTGTTCTTCCGGCACCAATCCCAGCCCGGCTGCACCAGCCATTTCAATGACGGCCGTTTCCATCCCCGGCAGATAGCCATAAGGACAGGAAACAGCTTCACCTAAAGGCCCCTGGACGCCGACATAGCGGAGCTGGCCGTTCAATCCGTCGACGAGGGCTTCGACGGTTCCTTCGCCACCATCGGCCAAGGGTTTGACGATGACCTGGACAGGATGGCCGCCATAGGCTTTACGGACGCCGGCCTCAATGGCCCGGCCGGCTTCGACGGAAGTCAGGCTATTTTTCAAGGAATCAATGGCTACAACGACTTTCATGATAATCTCTCCTCTATCTGCAAATTCGTAAGACTGTGTTTCTCTATGCCTATAGTGTAGCAAAAGAGGCCGTCCCTTTCTATGTTATGAGACATAATATATTGTCATTATTTTTATTTTCTAAACCAAGGAAGAGTGGCAATGTAAAGGGGCACGGCATCACAGAATACCCGTGGGTCGAGGCCGATCTTCCCAGCGATCCGCTTCAGCCGGTATTGTAGGGTATTCTTGTGGATGCAGAGAATCCGTGCCGTCTCCTGGATGGACAAATCCCGCTGATAATAGACCTGGAGTAAATGGATATCGCTGTCCGTCAAAAGGTGACAAATATCCTGACAGTAGCGGCGGCGCACGGCACCATCCAGACTTTGCAGCAAAAAGGCCAATTTCATATCATCGGCGTGGACGCAAAAGACCTGCCGGTCCCCGGCTGCCTGCAAAGCCATTTTGGCAAAACGGTACGATTCGTAGATACGGTGGAAAGCTTCTTCCGTCCCGATACCGGCCAGGATTTCCGGATAGAACCATTCTTTCCACTGAGGCAGTTTTCTGTCCCATTCTGCATAGCCCCTGCTGGGAACGAGGACAACGAAAGTATTCGGATAAATATAAGTATATAAGGAAACCCCCAACTTCTGACAGAAGCCGGCCATTTTCTGGCGAAACACTCCAGCCTGCCGGAAACCATCATGCCAACGGAAGACGACGGCCGTATAGCAGCTTCCCGCCAATTCAGGCTGATCTTCAGCCAGCTGCTGCACCGTATCTTCATCGCGATAAATCAAGGCCATGACCTGGCGGCTGCGATGCGCTTCTTCGCTGAAGGCCTCCTGACTCAGGCGGTATTCCTTGAGGAAGACTTCACAAATTTTCGTCAGCAAGAAACCGTACTGACCGACGACAACCGGATCCCCGGTAATCCCGATGACACCCAGGACCAGATGATCCATGATGATAGGATAATTGACCCCTCGGCTGACGCCGTCCTCAAGCCGGTCTTCCTGAACAGTCTGGACCTGCCCGGTCCGGGCCGCAACGTGACCGGCTTTATGGTACGTTCCGATACGTCCGCTATCCGTACTGGCCATGATACGCCCATGACGGTCGATGAAGTTGATATTCCAGCCGACGACAGCCCTGGCCGAATCGACGATTTGCTGGGCCAATTCATCCGTAATGCGTACTTTCACTAAAATCACCTCATTCTCCATCTTTGGGCAGAATATAATCGGCCAGATGGGCTTCGCCCCATTCGCACATGGCCTTCATGAGGGGCGCCAGAGTCTGGCCGTATTCAGTCAGGCTGTACTCGGTCTTGGGCGGCACGACGGGATAGACCTTCCGGTGGATGATGCCGGCCGCTTCCAATTCGCGCAGCTGCTGGGTCAGCATCTTCGGCGTCGCCTGCGGGATGAGGCGGCGCAATTCGGAAAAGCGCAGGACACCCTCCTCGGCCAGATAATAGAGGATGATACATTTATATTTGCCGCCGATGAGGCTCAATGTCGCTTCTACGGGACAGTGGAACATTTTCACTTTTTCATTATTCATAAATAAGACCCCCGGTACTATCTTTTAGGAACTAGTTTACTAAAAAGTGCATACTTATCTTTTTCTCCCAATTATTCTATAATAATTCTCAGAAAAAATAAAGGAGGATATAGAAATGAAAATGAAAAGACTCGCACTCACCATGCTTTGTATGTTCACCCTGGGCGGAGCTGCTTCGGCCCAATCACAGGAAACCGGCGCAATTTCGACGACCCCGAAAGGAACGATTCTCGTCGTCGCTTCCAGCCAGGCCCAGATGGAAATGAAAGACAAATCGCAGCGCGACGTCGGCTTCTATCTCAATGAACTGGCCGTGCCGTCGAAATACCTGGCAGACCACAACTACCGCATCGTCCTGGCCACACCGAACGGCAAGAAACCACTCATAGATGCCAGCTCGAATGACAAGAAATTCTTCAATAACGACGATACAGCCCGTACCAGAGCCGTCCAGTTCGTCGACCAGCTACCGGTCATTTCCCTAAAGGAAGCCGTGAAACATCTGGACAACTACCAGGCCCTCTTCGTCCCCGGCGGCCATGCGCCCATGACGGACCTCATGCAGGATCTGCAACTCGGTACAGCCCTGCGCGATTTCCACGCCAAGAACAAGCCGACGGCCTTCATCTGCCACGGCCCAGTTGCCGCTTTGGCAGCCCTGCCAGACGCAACGGCTTATCGCAAAGCCTTGGTCAGCGACGATTTCCCGGCAGCCCAGAAAACCGCTTCCGATTGGATTTATAAAGGCTATCGCATGACGGCCTTTTCCGATGCCGAAGAATGGCCTGTTGAAATCCACGGAGGTGCCATGCCGTTCCACGTCGAACAGGCCCTGCAAATCGCCGGCGCCCATATGGATGAAGGAAATCTCTTCCAGAGCAACGTCGTCCGCGACCGGGAAGTCGTCACCGGCCAGAACCCGGCCAGCGACATGGCCTTAGCCCAGACCCTCCTCGCCATGCTGGAAAAATAACGATTTCCACCTCACTACAAAGCCACGTCTAAAGCCATCATCAGGGTAAATCCCAAGGCAAAAGACAGGACGCCGATGTCAGAGTGTTCGCCGGCCGACATTTCCGGGATGAGTTCTTCGACGACGACATAGCACATGGCACCGGCAGCCAGGCTGAGGAGATAGGGCAGGACCGGTACGATGAAGGCCGTCAGGGCAATGGTCAGGGCCGCCCCGATGGGTTCGACGATGCCCGACAGGACGCCGCCGAGAAAGGCTTTGTGCTTTCCGACGCCGGCTGCCTTGAGGGGCATGGAGATGATGGCCCCTTCGGGCAGATTCTGCAAGGCGATGCCCAGAGACAAGGCCAGGGCCCCGGCGGCGCTGATGCCCGTCTGCCCGGCTAAAAGGCCGGCATAGACGACGCCGACGGCCATGCCTTCGGGGATGTTGTGCAGCATCACGGCCAGGACGAGCATCGTCGTCCGCTGCAAGTGGCTGTGCGGTCCTTCGGCTTTTTCACTGTACATGTGTAGATGCGGCACCAACCGGTCCAGGGCCAGGAGCAGGAAGATGCCCAACCAGAATCCGGCCACAGCCGGCACAAAGGCGAACTTCCCTAACGGTGCCGCTTCTTCCATAGCCGGTATCAAGAGGCTCCAAATAGAGGCAGCAATCATGACGCCCGACGCAAAACCGGTCAGCCCCCGCTGGACCTGACGATCCAATTCCTGTTTCATGGCATAGACGCAGGCCGCCCCTAAAGACGTCCCGGCAAAGGGGATAAGGATCCCTATAACAGCATTTTCCATAATAACTTTCCCTCCCTGTATCTCATTTAGCTATATCTGATACTCAATATCGTTATAATTCCATTATACACGAAAAGAGGCCGTCGTACAAAGACAGCCTCTTTTTTTCTGCAAACTATGAACGCTTATATTACAAACTTTCATCTAACGCACTTTCGCCGCTGATTTTCCCGGGCAGGACCAGGGACAGGACCAGGCAGATCAGGACCGGTACGAGCCAGCCCAGGCCGCTGTCGCCTAAGGGCAGGCCCTGGATGAGGGCAGCCGCCCCGTCGAGATGGAAGAACTGAGCCGCAATGTCGATGGCCGATACCAGGCCGGCAGCGGTGACAGTACAGCGCATGCCCAGTTTCGACAAGCCGACGAATTTATTGATGATAGTCAGCATGACGACGGAAATGGCAATGGGATAGACGAACAACAAGAGGGGCAGCGTGACCTGGATGATCTGGTTCAGGCCGAGATTGGCCAGGACCAGGCTGACCAGGCAGATGAGAGTGACGTATTTCTTATACGACAGGACTGGAAACTCTTCGGCAAAGAAGGTCGAAACGGCGGCGATGAGGCCGACGGTCGTCGTGAAGCAGGTCAGCGTGACCATAACAGCCAAAAAGGCCATGCCGACAGTCCCGAAAATCTGGAATGACGTCTGGGATAACACATAGGCGCCGAGATTGACACTGGCGTCTTCATAGACCGACTGGGGAATAGGAAAATGATTGCCCAAGAGGGCCAGTCCCAGATAGAGCCCGCCCATGAGGACGGCGACGGCAGCACCGGCCATCCAGACGCTGGCAACGTGTTCCTTTTCCGACGCGAAGTGGATCCGCTTCATGGCACCCAGGGCGATGATGCAAAAGGCAAAGGAGGCCAGGGTGTCGACGGTGTTATAGCCTTCGACGAAGCCGTTGCCGAAAGCCGAAGCGGCGTATTTCCCCATAGGAGCTGCTGTAGACGGCGTCGTATAGGCGACCATGCCGACGATGATGAGCAGGACGATCATGATAGCAAAGATAGGCGTCAATACCTTGCCAACGCGGTCCAGGAGTTTCGACGGCGTAATCGACAGCCACCAGGCGCAGATGAAATAGAGCGTCGTGAAGATGGCCAGCGGCAGCATGCCATCGCCCGTGATGGGCAGGATACCGATAGAAAAGGACGTCGCCGCCGTCCGCGGGATGGCCATGAGGGGCCCGATAGCCAGATACATGAGCGTCAGGATGACCAGCGAAGAGAGCGGCGAAATCTTATGGTTCATTTCCGCCCGGAAACCGCCGGGGTTGAAAGTCCCCATGATGACGGCAATGACAGGCATACCGATGCCGGACAGGAGAAATCCCAGGACGGCCGGCGTGAACGACGAGCCTGCCTGAAAACCTAAAGAAGGCGGGAAAATAAGGTTCCCCGCCCCGAAAAACATGCCGAACAATAAAAGTCCGACTTGTGCACCATTTTTTAACATGAGCAGATAACACTTCCTTTACAATTTTAATTTGTTCCTGTAAATCTTTATTGTTACATTGTAAAGTTTTAAGTGGTTTCTGTCAATATCTGCTATTATAAAAAGTTAAACGATTTATTTTACGATGACCTTGGCTACAGCCTGAGCGACCAGGCGTTCCCCGTCCGGTTCGGCCTGGAGCATGTTGAGATACATGCAGGATAATTGGGATTCGATATAATTCTTGAAATAATTGAACTTCGCCCCCTGGCTGTCGCCATCGCTCATGCCATACTGCTGGACAGCGATTTTCTTGAGCAGGGCCGACGTCTTCTGGCCGGCTGGCGAGCTGAGGACTCAGTCGTGATCGCCGAGATGGACGATATAGCCTTCCTGGTGATGTGGTGACGGCAGGCCATTGCCCATTTTATTGAGAACGCCATAGGCGACGGGATCTTTCTGGGCAACGATGGCTGCCGCTTTCAACCAGGCCACGACGTCTGCTTCTCCTTTGGCATCATTCGGGGCCCCATGGGCACAGGCCTGAGCGACGACGACATCCGGCGGCAGGCTGTGGTACATCGATTCAGCGATGAAAATGACGTGATGTGCCCCCTGGCCGGCAATCGTATATTCCTTCAGGGATGAACCGTCGGGCTGCCACTGAAAGACAAAGGGTTTCATGATATCGTGAAGCAGCCGGCCGGCCAGGGCGATGTCCGTGTGGACGTCATAACAGAAGACGTCTTCATACGTATGGATGACTTGAATTTCGTCTTCATGCTGGTCCTGCCCTTCGGCGTCCTCTTCAACCTGCCACTGGTCCTCATCGTCCTGGCCAAGCTGGATTTCATCACGTCTGCCATGCTGGCCAAGAAACGGAAATACATCATCCTCCTGGCCTTCATCGCAGCCGCCGTCATCACGCCGACGACAGACATCCTGTCCCAGTGCCTCCTGTCCCTGCCCATGATCGCCCTCCTGGAAATCAGCCGCCTCATCATCCGCTATGGCCTGCATCGGTAAGGGTTCGTGGCTCGTGGCTAGTGGCTAGTGGCTCGTGGCTCGTGGTCCGTAGGAGGTTGTCTTTATAGTTTGCAGTACGGAGTTTGTAGGGGTCGCCACGTGGGCGACCCGTTAGGAATTGGGATAATTCTTCTAGCAAACGGGTCGGGAAATCGTACATATCCCAGAGCGGGCGCCCCACGTGGGAGCCCCTACAAGAAAAAGGGCTTGTCTTCGTGCGACAGCGCCTTTTTTGTGCTATACTAACGACGTACGTCATTTTGACGAATTTAGGGTAAAGAGGAATGACAGCATGGAAAAGAATTTTGACATCAATCAGCAGGGCTACAGCATCCGCTGCAAGCTGCTCATCAATGATAATGATAAACAGACGCGCACTTTCGACAATGTCGTCATCGTCACGCACGGCTTCGGCAGCCACAAGGACACGGCCGGGACGGTTCATTTCGCTGAACACTTGACGAGCAAATACAAGAACTACGCCGTTATCGCTTTCGACTGGCCCTGCCACGGCGCCGACGCCCGCAAGAAGTTATCCCTACCGGAATGCATGAACTATCTGACCTGGGTCGTCGACTACGCCAAGACCGAGCTCCAGGCCAAACACATCTACAACTATTCGACGAGTTTCGGCGCTTACATCACCCTGCGCTACCTCATCGAAAAGGGCAATCCCTTCCAGAAAATCGCCCTGCGCAGCCCAGGCGTCAACATGTATGAAAGCATGAGCAACCATGTCTCCGACGAAGGCTTTGCCAAACTGAAGAAGGGCAAGGAAATCCAGGTCGGTTTCGAACGCAAGATGAAAATCGACCAGGCATTTATGGATGATTTGAAGAGCTTCGACGTCCGCGACCACGAATACTTCGATTTTGCCGACGACATCCTCATCCTCCACGGCACGAAGGATGAAATGATTCCCATCGACCTCGTCCGGGAATTCGCGGAAAACAACGTCATCGAATTCGTTCCCGTCGAAGGGGCCAACCACCCCTTCCAGAACCCGAACCACATGGCCCTGGCCATCCACAAGATCATCGAATTCTTCCATGACGACAAGGCCTGATGGCGCCACCGCCGTTCCTAGAACGAGCCGCCACCGCCGCCGTGGTCGTCGTCGCTGCAGTCAGCGTCACTGTCGAAGTCAGACAGGTCATCATCGGCCGGACGGGCCTTGGCAATGTGCTGGACGGTCATGAAGACGAACGTATCGCGGCTGTCGGTCAGATGGAAACTGCCGGCGTCGACATAGGCATCAGCCGCCGCGGCTTGGCGGACATTGCTCATCCGGCTGATGAGATAGGCCCGGAAAGCCACGCCGCCACCCACAACCAGGACGAGGGCCACGGCCAGGGCCAGGGGGCTGAAAGCATCGGCCGGGTCATAGGCCTTGCCCTTTTCCTGGTAATAAGCCAATAGTTTTGCCGACGACTGGCCATAGGCCTCGAAGGCTTTCGCATAATGACCGTCCTTCAAGGCCGGCAGGAAGGCATCCCTGAGATAAGGGATGCCTTTTTTATTGCTGATTTTCTCCTTCATGGCCTTATCCGTCGCGACATACCAGTCATGGCGGTCCATGGCCAGGAGCAGGACCATATTGCCGTTCTGGCCGTCCTTATAGTCCCGGTCCAGGAGCTGATTGGCATAAGTCCCGGCCTTGACCCCCTTCGTCGAGGCGACGGTGACTACAGCGACGCGTACGCCATATCTTGCTTCTGTATCCTGCAAGACAGCCGTCACTTCAGCCTGTTCTGCCGGCGTGAGCAGATGGGCGCCGTCGGACAGGCTCGGCGCTGCCGCTGCGGCACCAGCCGTCGTCAGGACCACGACAACTACGGCAAGGATTGTTTCTTTCAACCATTTCCACATCGTACTCACTCCCTTCATAACAGGCCCGACCAGACCATGATGAATTTCACCAGGAAATACAGGATTGGTACCAGGACGGCGGCCAGGGCCGCGCCGTATTCATAGGACTTGGCCTTGTCATACGGCAGGGAACCGACCATCCTGCCAGTCTGGCCATTCATCATGAAGGTGTAGGCTTTGCCGTCATAGCGCGTCGTCAAGATCCAGACCGGCGCCATGGCGTATTCCACGGTCCCTTCGTCTTTATGGACGACGCCGTCTTCAAAGGTCCGGCGCTGATGGTTGTCGACTGTCTCTTCCAACATGGCGAAGGCACTCTGCGACAGCCGTTCATCGGCCCTGGGGACGGCTGCGTCGGCGTCGACGTCATATTTATCGGCCAGGTAACCGGCGAAATAGGCCGGACTGAACGGGACCATTTCGCCGTAGTCAAAGGGCTCGATGCTTTCCATATATGTATCGTCCATCTTCTGGCTGCCGTCGACAGGGATGCGATGGAAAGCCAGAGAGCCCGTCCGGTCGCAGTGGTAGATGCTGGTCTCGATAATCGTTTCGTCCGGCGTCTCAAAGACGGCATCGTCTTCGGCCCGGAAAGCTGCCGACGCCGTGACCTGGGCATGGAAGAGCCAGAACGGAACGTACATGGGCTGGATGGCTTCGACGCGGTTGTCAGCCGTAAAGGCCTTAGGCAGGAGCCAGCGCCCTTGATAGAACTTCTTCAGCGCCGCTACGGCTTCGTCTTTCGTCTTTTTGAAAGGAATGACGTAATCGGGCTTGAGCATCCCTGAAAAGCGGCTGGGAATGAGAGTCGGATTGCCGCAGTAACAGCACTCTGTGGCCATGGTATTCTCATCGCAGACGATTTCGGCGCCACACGACGAACACGTGTAGGTCTGTAAATGAGCCGCTTCGTCGTCGCTCCAATCCTGGCCTGCCGCTTCCGTCTTCCAACGGACCTTGCGGGCCGCATCGGCTTCGGCAGCCCGCGCTTCTTTCTGGGCATAGATGGCTTCCAGGGTCTGGACGTCGAACTTCGTATCGCAATAGTCACAAGTGACGGTCTTGTCTTTCGGCTTGAATTGCAGCGGTGCGCCACAGTTCGGGCATTGATAGCTGACCGATGTATCCGCCATGACCCTCACCTTACCTTTCCGGCTTCTTTGCACCGCAGTTCATACAGAAATTCCCCGTGTTGACAGTCCCGCAGGACGGGCAGGTCCAGTTGGCCGGAACCTGGGACCGCGGCGCGCCGCAGTTGCTGCAGAAATTGCCCGTATTCCCGGCCTGGCCGCATTTCGGGCAGGTCCAGGCAGCGGCGGTCTGCGGTTTGGGACGGCCGCAGGCCGTGCAGAAGTTCCCCGTGTTGCCGGACTGACCGCAGGCACAAGTCCAGCTGCCGGCCGGCGCAGCCTGCGGCATCGGCGAAGGCGCCTGGGCCGCCTGGCGGGCTGCCAGTTCCTGGGGCAGGCCGGCGCCGGCCTGATTGGCCATATTCATGCCCATATAGCCCATGGCAGCACCCATGCCGCCTTCATTGGCTGCAGCCGTGCGCATGGAATCGGCCGTCGCATCGACGAGGGTCCCCAGGCCGATATCGGACCGGGACATGGTCAGGCCCATCTGAGCTTTCTGAATCTTTTCTTCGTCTTCTTCATTGGCTTTGACACTGTTGATGCCGATAGATACGATTTCGATGCCCCGCAGGTTGCGCCATTTCGGCGACAGGACTTCATTCAGGGCCTGAGCCAGTTCCGGCGTATGGCCGGGCAGCTGGGAATAGTCGATGTGCAAGGCTGAAATCCTGGCAAAGGCCGGCTGCAGGGCCGTCAGGAGTTCCGATTTGAGCTGACTGTCCAGACGGCTCCGTTCGTAGACGTCGACGTCATTGCCGGCCACGTTCGTATAGAACAGGATGGGATTGACGATGCGGTAGCTGTATTCCCCGAAGCAGCGCAGGCGCATGAGCAGGGCCAGTCCCGTCGTATCGTCATAAGACTTGAAGGGCACTTCACTGGGCGTACCGTATTTATTGCCGATGATTTCCTTGAGGTTGACATAGTAGATGCGCTGGTCCTTGCCCGTATCGCCGCCAAAGGCAAAGCGTTCCTTCATCTGGCGGACGAGCAGGCGGAACGATTCGCCCAGGTCACCGGCATAGTCGCCGTCGAAGATAGACGCTTCCGTCGACGCATCGTATGTATATTCGCCCGGTTCGGCGCAGACTTCGACGATTTTCCCCGATTCGACGATGAGCATGCACTGGCCGTTGTTGACGGCAATGCGCGAGCCGTTGGAAATGATATTGTCTTCGCCGTCCGTATTGCCGCTGCGGCCATGACGGCTGGTCCGTTTCTGACCTTTGGCCATCAAGATATTTTCATTCAGGCTGTCACAGTAAAAAAACTCTTTCCACTGGTCGGCCAGGACGCCGCCGACAGAACCGATAGCTGCTTTGATCAAACCCATGAAGAATCCCTCCCATTATATAATATGATAAGATGTCTATTTTTCGTCTTTCTTCTGCCAACGGCGGCTGCCAAAGAGACCCGCTGCCAGCAGACAGACCATGATACCGGCTACGATGAGGCCGTGCGGATTGAAGTGGATGAGGTCGTAACCCAGCCAGACTTCCATACAGACGGCCAGGAACTTGCCGGTCATCGTCGCCGCCGCATGTTCGCCGAAGCGGACACGGCTCAGGGCACAGAGAGCGGTGACGACGAAATTCGGAGAATAGGGAATGGCCCGGAAGAAAAAGATGAGCCGAAAATCGATGCCGCGATTCAGCCTGGACAGCCAGCGGCTCTTATCGACCAGGACCTGTGCCTTGCGCCGGAAGACATAGCGCATGATGACAAAGGCCAGGATATTGCCGATGACCTGACCAGCCCAGGAAATGAGGATGCCCGGCAGGAGGCCGAACAAGATGCCATTGACCGTGACGAACTGGACCGACGGCAGGCCGGTCATGTTGGTCAGGACGATGAGCAGGATCATGAGGACCACGGCAATACTGCCAAAAGAAGAAATATACGACGTCAGCCCCGGAATATCATGGCTCACCGTCAGCTGCCATAAAGTGCTGTAAAACGAAGGAATGGCCCAGTGGATCGCCAAAAACAAGGCCACGATCAGCCCCAGCGTCAAAGGCTTCATCAAATTCGCAATCATCGATCGATTCATCATTGTCTCACTTTCTTGAAAAGTACTCATAAATCCAAGGTGACCCCAACGGGCCGCCTTTCAGGACGGCCCCTACGGCCCACTAGCCACTAGCCACTAGCCACTAGCCACTAGCCACTAGCCACTAGCCACTAGCCTATTATACCATACTGCGCGCAAAAAGGGCTTGCCGCATGACGACAACCCCTTTTAAGTTGTTAGTAGCTAGTTGTTAGTGGTTAGCGAAGGATTTTACATAAAAAAGCAAAAGGGACCGAGACCGATGGCAGAAACCTTCGTGCGATACCCTGCGGCCTGCGGATGTCCTGCAGGCGTTTTCTATATGATGATGCCGTCCAGGTGGTCACATTCGTGCTGGATGATCTGGGCCGTCCAGCCGGTAAAGGTCTGGCGGTGTTTGCGGAAGCGGCGGTCCTGGTAGAAAACCTGTATCTTCCGGTAGCGCGTTGTCTTCCGCGTGCCGACCAGGGATAGACAGCCTTCTTCGGCTTCAAAAGGATCGGCCTTCTTTTCGATGACCGGGTTGATGAAGATTTCGTCGCCCCTATCCGTGTGGACGACGATGATGCGCTTCAAAGAACCGATCATATTGGCCGCCATGCCGACACAGGTCATGCGGTTGGCCTTCAGCGTGTCGAGCAGGTCCTGGACGACGGGCAAATCTTCTTTCGTCGCCGCTTCGGACTTACGGCCCAAGAAGATGACGTCATGTACAATATTGCGAATCATAATGTTTTCCTCTCCTAGGGATATAAGACCAAGTAAATATCCATGTCATGATTTTTCAAGAAAGCCGCTGCCGCTTCCCGGGCGACGTCCAAGGCTTCTGCTTTCGGATAGCCAAAGATGCCTGCCGAAATGAGGGGAAAGGCGATGGATCGGCAGCCGTGCGACGCTGCCAACGCCAGGGCCGTGGCATAACAGTTGGCCAGTAGGTTCCGTTCTCCCCTTTGGCCGCCCTGCCAGATGGGACCGACGGTGTGGATGATATATTTCGCCTTCAATCCGTAACTGTCCGTCAATACCGACTGCCCCGTCGGGCAGGGCGCCTGGGCCAGGCAGGCTTCCTGGAGTTCCCGGGCCCGCGGCCCGACAGCGTGGAAAATGGCCCCGCAGACACCGCTGCCGGCGAGAAGGCCAGAATTGGCTGCATTGACGATAGCATCCGTTTCCATTTGGACAATATCGCCGTGAACGATAGAAAATGCCATGAAAATCCCTCCTTGAGTGAAAAAGCCAATACTTACCTCTACGTAAGGACCTGACCTGAAAGTGCCTTCTTCCGTAACTGAGAAATATTCTTTATAATAAAATCATCAATCAAGGAGGTCCTTTTACATGAACAAAAAATCAATCCTTTTAGGCCTGACCCTGGCCCTTGTCGGCTGCCTGCCCATGGGGACGTCACTGGCAGCCGATACGCCCCATTTTAAAAACAACAAAGCCGCAGCTGAATATTTTTGGAATGAAGTATTCAATAAACACGACACAGCCGTCATCGACACGATGGTCGGTCCCAAATACAAGCAGCACAGCCCGGAATTCGCCGATGGCAAACAGGCCTTTAAAGATGGCGTCACGGGCTTCCTGAAAGCCTATCCGGACAGCTCGGCCGTTATCAAGCACATCGGCGCCGATGGCGACCTGGTCTTCATCCACAATCACATCAAACTCAATAAAGAAGACCGTGGTCAGGCTGCTGTCGACATTTTCCGCATCAAAGACGGCAAAATCGTAGAACACTGGGATGTCATCCAGGATATCCCGGAAAAAGCAGCCAACGACAATACGATGTTCTAGATTTTTTCAAAAGGGCACTGTCGCATCAAGGCAGTGCCTCTTCACTTGCCAAAAAAGCCATCGACCCAGCCGTTGATGCCCTGCATGACATTGATCAGCTTTTCCCCTCTGTCGGTCAGGCTGTATTCGACAGTCGGCGGCACCGTGGCATGGACGTTCCGCCGGACCAGGTCGTTGCGCTCGAAGACGTGGAGGTTCTCCGTCAGCACTTTGGCACTGATGCCCGGCAGGCACCGCTGCAGATTGGCGAAGAACACCGGTCCATCTGCCAGGGCCAGTAAGATAGACGTCCGCCATTTGCCTTTGATGATGTCAATGAAACAATCGAAAGGGCAGTCATAGGCCTTGCCATCAAACGTATACATAAAAGCCTTCCCTTCTAATAATCTTCGTCCCAGGCGTTGATGACGACAGGGGCCTTTTCCAGCATGGCTAATTGGGCCGGGCTGAAATGACGGCGGTCGATGACAGATTCGTAGACGAATTCCTTGAAATAAGCTTCAGAGCAGACGAAATAGCCTTTGTCGCCGACATCCTTGCCCCAGGAATTTTCGATTTTCCAACGGTCCGGCTTGCCTTCCTTGTCGAAATGGACGCCTGTGAGCAACATGGCGTGAGTCGCCGAACTGCTGTTATACTCCAGCCGTTTGCCCTTGGGCATGGCCGTCGAAAAGCCGCCCAAAAGGGCTTCGTACTGGACGCTGGCCGGGTCCCAGATACCTTCCTTGCGGGCGCCGAAAGCCCCGGCATCGCAGGCGAACCAGATGGCCTGACCGTTTTTCAACTGTTTGACGCAGAGTTCTTCCAGGGCTTCCTGCGACAGGTTCAGGGCCTTCATGTCGCAGCCGGCCATATTTTCGACGGCATGGAACTGGATGGGCGTATCCAGCGGCTTATCTGCCGTCGGTTCATTGATGACGGCGACATAATCGCGCAGGGACAGGCCGACGTATTTCTGATAGAAAGCCTGCGGCATCAGGTCCCGCTCTTCATGGTAGTTGCCGTCTTTATCGCGGTAGGCGAAGTCAAAGTTCTGGACAGGCTGGCCAAAGGCGATGCAGGCAGCCTTGTAGACTTCGGCCATCATGGCCGCCTTGCGCGGATACGGGTCCGCACCGGCCTGGACGAGTTCCCGCAACTCCATGGCATCTTTGCGCAGGAGGCGGTTCAATGTCGCTACAAAGCGGTCTGTGTGGTTGGACTGATACGTTTCCGGCTGGACCTGTTTGGGCACGACGCCGTATTTTTCGATGAGGTCCACGGCTTCGCTCCAATAGCCGCCGTCAGTCATGCCCCGCAGGACGTACTGCATGAGCTGGCCTTTTATGGGTTCCTGGGCGTTGTCGATGACCATTTCCAGGAAATTGTTGGCTTTTTCCAATTTATCGTAAAAAGACAAGTAATTCTGGGACAGCTCGAACTGGTCGAGGTGGCACGTTTCGGCCACCTTTTCCCGCAGGATATTCAAAGCCGCAAAGAGCCAGCAACGGCCGGATTTCTGCTGGGCCGTAATGCCCCGCGTCTTCACTTCGACCGAAAAAGCGCCTTGAAGGCGGGCACCGGCCACGGGGACATAAGCCAGGTCAGCCATGTCCGTCTTGGCCAGGGCCGAATGAAGGACCTGGGCCTGCCCGTCGGCTTCATAAGCCGTGCGGAACTGGGCTAACATATCATGAGTAATCTCTTTCATCAAAATTCCCCCTTTTATCATTCCCCATCCTGAGAATGACGAGAATCGCCACATCGCCTGAACCGCTCCGTAGGGGACGTCCTGCTAAGGCGTCCCGCTGTGAATCTTGGATATAACTATTCAGGTATATGAGGAATGTTTTCACACATCACCCGTTATGCATTACGTATACACCATCATATCAGGCGGGCCGCCCTTTGGGACGGCCCCTACGAAGGTCTTTTCTTCTTGTCACAGGTTGTTCATCGTTGCAGGACCATCCGGCGCCTACGGACGCTGGGCTGCCCGCTTGGCGATTTCGATGACCGTTTCGCAGGCCTTGACCAGCGACGGAATGGGCAGGTATTCATAGCGGCCGTGGAAATTGGCGCCGCCAGTGAACAAGTTCGGGCACGGCAGGCCGCGGAACGAGAGCTGGGCTCCGTCCGTACCGCCGCGGATAGGAGCGACCTGCGGCGTGACGCCGACTGCTTCCATGGCTTCTTTGGCCAAGTCGACGACATCCATATGGCCGTCTTCGATTTTTTCCAGCATATTATAATAGACATCATGCGGCGTGACGACAACGGTCCCATCGCCGTATTTTTCATTGAAGAAATCAGCCATCTGCTGCAGCAGGGCCTTGCGCCGTTCAAAACGCTGGCGGTCGTGGTCGCGGACGAGCATGTGCATCGTGCACGTTTCGACGTCGCCATTCAGTTTATAGACGTGGAAGAAGCCTTCATGGCCTTCGGTGTATTCCGGTTTTTCCCCGGCCGGCAGGAGCTGCTGCCATTCTGCGGCAATCGACAATGCGTTGACCATCTTTCCTTTGGCGTCGCCTGTATGGACGCTGCGGCCATGGAAGGTGATGACCGGGTTGGCAGCATTGAAGTTTTCATATTCCAGACCGCCCAGTTCGCCGCCGTCGACAGTATAGGCAAAGTCGGCAGCAAACTGCTTCACATCGAACAAAGCCGCACTGCGCCCCGTTTCTTCATCAGGCGTAAAGCCGATGCGGATCGTTCCGTGAGCGATATCCGGGTGCTGGATGAGGTATTCCATAGCGCTGACGATAGCCGTGATGCCCGCTTTATCGTCGGCCCCGAGGAGGGTCGTCCCATCCGTGAAAAGGATGTCCTGACCCTTGTATTTCAGGACTTCTGGAAAAGCCTTCGTCGAAAAGACGATGCCCTGTGCTTCGTTGAGGACGACGTCCTTCCCGTCATAATCAGTGACCCGGACGGGCTTGATGTCCTTCCCCGATGCATCGGGACTGGTATCGACATGAGAAATGAAGCCGACGACCGGGCCTTCTGCCCCGTTGGCCGGCAGCGTGGCCATGATATATCCGTGTTCATCCAAGGTGACGTCGGACAAGCCGATTGCCTTCAGTTCCTCTGCCAAGGCCTTGGCAAAGACCAGCTGTCCCGGTGTACTCGGGCAGACGGCATCATTGTCTTCATCGGACTGGGTATCAAAAGAAACATACTTCAAAAAACGCTGTACAACGTGTTCCGTGTCTATCATAGTAATCATTCTCCTTCTTTAAGAATCGTTAATTCAATTTTATGCCGTTATCGGCAATTTATCAATCGTTCAACTTGAATATTTTCATAAGATAAATTGCCGATAATCAGTCACGCAGCCGCAGGACCAGGATTTTTTCCCGGTCATCGTCCTCATCGAACAGGTCCCGGCAGTCGATGACGTCTTCGACGACGAGGTTGGGATGATGCGTCAGGAAAGCTTCCGTTTCTTCATAAGGATAATAGAAAAACAGGTGCATCGGCCGCGGCGCCTGGTAATGGGCGTCGAAAAGTTTCCCCAGGACCCGCTTCAGCGTGTGCAGGGCAAAAGGATTGAAGAAAAAGAAACAAGTCCCTTCCGGCGGGACCTCGTACTCCACGGCATCGGCCAGGACGAAGGTCACGCGCCGCCGGGACGCCGCCGTCTGTCCATTGGCCAGGGCTTTTTCCCACAGCCGCCGGTCGTATTCCACACCGATGGCCTGACAGCGCGTCTGATAAGCCAGGAAGAAGCTGACCCGTCCTTTGCCGCTGCCGTAATCGATGAGCGTATCCTTCTTGCCAATATAGCCGCTGTTGGCCAATCGTTCGAGGACACTATAATCCGTCGGCTCATAAGGATGGTGCTCCCCATCGGAATGGCTGTCGTCACGGCCAGCCGTCTTGATATGCAATAACTGTTCCCATTCCCGTTCATCCATCGTTATGCCCTCCATAATTATATGATACCTTATTATACTCGCTTCCAGGGAATAGCAAAAGGCGCTGTCACATGAAGACAGCGCCTTTTTCTGTAGGGGCGCCACGTGGGGCGCCCGTTCACTCAAATCCGGTTCACAAGTATCGCACAATACCTGACGGGCTCGCCACGTGCGAGCCCCTACAAGCTGCCAGACCACTTCCCGCATAAAAAAGGCTGCCATACAACAACAAGCCCTTTTAAGTGGTTAGTGGCTAGCAACTAGTGGCTAGAGAAGACACAATTTTTACACAGTTTCTTACGCAGTACCTACGCAAAATGAACCTACTATTTATATAGATGCGAAAACCACTTCCAACAAATCGACGAATGGACTCTTTACTGATGAGTCTCCAGGTCCCGGCGCAGTTTATCCAGGACTTGGGCCGTCAAATCGTGCCAGGCATCCTGGAGCCACTGGTCCCGCTGCGCTTCGTCGCCGATACATTCCAGGGCCTTGGGGATGGCCTCTCCGAAGAGGATATCTTCCGTCTGACGGCTGCGGTAGACACCGAGCTTACAGGCATTGGCAAAGTGTTCACAGTTATGGAAGAGCAGGTCGTATTTCTTATTGCCCAGGCAGGCCCGGGCAAAGGCAATCGTCTCGGGTACAGAACAGAGCTGCGCCTGTTCTTCCGGCGTATACTGACGCACTTCCACGTCACCGCCCTGGCGGAACTCATCGAACGACGTCGACCGGATTTCCGTATCCCACCAGTCGATGGGATTGTAGTCGTCATCTCCGGCAAAAGCGATGACTTCATCATCACTGACATAGATGCCGTGATGATAATACAAGCCGCCCAGCCGGCGCACGCGGATATGGTCGCCCATGACCGGTGCCTGCCGGGCCCAATGTTCCGGCGCCCCATCGTCCTGCAATAAGGACAAAATCGAATTCAAATCAATGGCCATCGTCGTCACTCCCTACAAAATTGCCCAACTCTTACCAGGCTGTCACCATTCTTTTACATAATGCCGTTATAGTAATAACTGTAAACGAAGTCAGCTATCCCCGGCGGCAACCCACCGGCCCGTTACCGAACCCCTCTGCCAGGATGGCCTCCCGACCCGAATCGGAGAGGTTCGCCGTACTGTCCACCGGCCAGCGTGCCGCTAAACTTGGTATCATAGAATCAGAAAAAACCCCGGAGACCTCCCGCTCCGGGGCTTTTTCTATCCTGGCAGTCCCTGCAGGAAGTTCAGCAGTCCCTGACAGCCTTTCTGGACATCGTCCCAGGTCCGCTGGAAATCCCGCGTATACCACGGGTCGGCTACGGGCCGGGGATTGGCCGTATAATCCATGAGAAGATGGCACTTCTGGTCCGGGTCGCCATGGAAGATGCGCTTCATGTCCCGCAGGTTCTCATCATCCATGCCAATGAAATAATCATAAAAATCATAATCCTCAGCCGTCAGCAGAACAGCCCGCTTCCCATCGGGATTCATACCGTGCTCCCGGAGCAGCCGTTCCACCGGCGGATAGACCGGATTGCCACAGCCATTCCAGATTTCCTCATCCGTCGTAGCCGCCGAAGCCACGTCAAACCGGTCCGCCATTTCCTCTTGTTCTGCCATCTGCCGGAATACAAACTCCGCCATGGGCGATCGGCAGATATTGCCATGGCAAATGAAAAGTATCCTGATCAAGATCATTTAACTCCTCTCAAAGCCGTAAAAGGCTATGATTCCTACACCGTAATTTTTGTAGGTGAAATTTCCCCTATAATTATAACAGAAAAGGGAGATTATGATTATGTGAAGCTTATAGGGTTGATAGCCGGGATTTACCGGATGGTCTCGATGATTTCTCCGATATACATCGTGTGCGGCACACGGCCTTTGGTATAGAATCCCTCGATGACATCCGCTGGCATTTGCCCCAGCTGAAGCTCATGGCGGTAGATTTTCCGGACGACAAAAGTAATCTCTGCTTCTTCGTAGGTCACGCCATGCTCCAGATATTTTGGGGTGAGACCGCTGGCCTTTGCTTTATCCATATCCCGGCCGGATTTGCTTCCCATGATACCGAGAGCTTTCTGATACTTCTTGTTGTCAAAGAACGAGACAGTGTAGTAGTCGCTCTTTTCCATGAAACCATACGTATAACGCGCCGGATTGACAAATACTGCGCAGACATTCTTCCCCTTGTGAGGCATACACCAGAGTGTTCCCAGCATACCCCAGCTAATCGTCATCGAATTGAAGGCGTCTTTATCGCCGGCGGTCAGGATGCCCCACTGGTCATCAAAGAGTTTGAAAATCTCTGGCTGAAAATCTTTCGTATTCATAAAAGTTTATCCTTTCACAACAAAACAGTTACTGCTGGCTGGCCAGTCTCTTTCCAAGATCAAAGGCCGCCTGCAGGTCTTTCGGGAATTGCTCGGCGTGATGCGCTTTCTTTTTCGTTTCATCCCACGATGCCATACGGTATCGGCTGTAATCCGGTACCTGCAGCGTATCGCAGGAAGCCAGTATTTCCGTTTTCCCGTTCAGGAAATGGAACGGCCAGAAGTATTCTTCCATGCGCGGTTTGTAGTGCTCATCGTAGTAGTTCTGGTCTGCATTCATCGTAAGGATAATGCCGACATCGATTTTTCCCGTAAACGTGCTCTTATAATCATCATAGGATAGTGCCGGAAAGGTCGAGCGGACCATAAAGGAACGGACCTCGCCCGTTGGTTCCCCGAAGTAAATTGGCGAGCCGATGATAATTGCATCTGCCTCATAGACTTTCTCCAGCGTTTCCGTCAAGCCGTCCTTCCAATAGCATTTCCAAGGCACGGCAATCTTTTTATTCTTACATGCTAGGCAGCTGCGACAGTCGGTAAAGTTCAGATTATATAAGTCAATAGTCTCGACGCCGGCTCTGGCAGAAACAGCACCTTCCCTGGCAGATGCCAGGAGTTTTGCAGTGTTGTTGTTCTTCCGGGGGCCACCATTCAGTATCAGTATCTTTTTCATAGGAATCTCTCCTCCTCTATGATTTTTTGTTGATATCGCCAATGTACTCATAACCGCAGGCCGCGCAAAAATAGATTATGCTTCGCCGTCACACGGATCGTCGACGTAATCGACTTCCGCATAGCCAGCGCAAAGTGTGATTTGATGTTTCTTATTGCCTGGGATGACGTATGTATCGCCCTGCTGATACGTCCTGGTTGCGCCATCCATTGTCAACAGGCATTTACCGCTGACAACAATTGTCCACTGTTCCGCATGGGCATGCTCTGGGAAATGGACTTCTTTTTCCGCACTGACGAAGTAGACCGTGCCTGTAGACGTATGGTCCACGCGAACCGTCAGCCCTTCTATACCATAGTCACGTTGTGGAATATGGCGGATGATTTCTGGAAAAACAGACATATGGATAATCCTCCTGAGTAGGTTTCTTGTTTTTTTCGACTGAATTATTATAGCACGGGAGGAAGGCAGAATCTCGTTAGAAAATCGTGTGTTTCTAAACGAACTTGTCATTTTGTGCAGAACGCCAACCTGCCATTAAAGCAGATGCTTCTTTAATGGTTCTGGCATGGCGAGGACAAGTAGTTCGATAAAATTATCGAGAGCAATTTTTTGCCCACCAATAAACCAGTCCTGAATCATCTCAGAGATAGAACGCATATAATACTTAGCCAAAAAATCAATTTCTATGGGAAGTTCATCTTCTTTACCTAAAATACGCAGGCGCTCACGCAGTAAATCGATGGCGTAGTCATTAGTCGCATAGCGGAAGGAGGTCTGCCCTGATGTGTTTTTCAACGCATTTAGAAAAAACGACTGTTTATCCGAAAGGGTAGTACAGAATATGCGCAACGCATCACGCCAGATGATTTTGCTGCCGAGTTGGCTGAAAGCCGGCTCAATTTCTTTGTTATAGATAGAAGCCAGTAGTACATATTTATCCGCAAAATGATTATAAAAGGTTGTCGTTGTCATGCCGCAGTTGGTGACAATTTCTTTGACCGAAATCTTGTCAACGGATTTCTTCCCAGCAAGTTCAATGAGGGAAGCAGCCAATAACTGCTTCGTGGTAGGCCGTTCAATCATAAAAGTCTCCCCTTCATTCATGGATGAAATATGATTACAATCAAATATAATTTAACCTGATTCTGCAAGAAGTCTCCCGCCTCTTTAGGCGGTGAGATGAATTGCAGGTTTTTCTGAGGGCTCGATGCCATCAGAAAAGCAATGGTTTCACAAGTTGATTTGCAGTATAATCAATAGTAAGAGTGAAAGGATTGGGAAAGTCAAGGCAGGTGATGATAGTGAATAAGGCATACCGATACAGAATCTATCCGACAACGGAACAGAAAATTATGTTTGCCAAGACCTTTGGGTGTGTCCGATTCATCTACAACAAGATGCTGAGTGACCGCATTGACTATTATAAAGAAACCGGCCAAAAGCTGAATAACACGCCTGCGCAGTACAAGGAAGAATTCCCTTGGCTAAAGGAAGTAGATAGTTTAGCCCTTGCCAATGCCCAAATGAACCTCAATAAGGCTTACAGCCACTTTTGGAATGACAGCCAGCATTTCGGCAAGCCGCGCTTCAAGTCCAAGAAGAGTTGTCGTGCTTCGTATTCCACGAACAACCAGAAAGGCTCTGTCCGAATCGAGGGCCATAAGGTGAAACTGCCGAAAATAGGCTGGGTGAAATTATGTCAGCATCGTCCCTTGCCGGAAAACAGTATCATAAAGACCGTAACCATCAGCAAGACGCCATCAGGAAAGTACTATATCAGTATGCTGGTGGAGTATGAAAACCAAATACTCCCGGTCATACCGAAGACATTCCTGGGGCTAGATTTTGCGATGCACGGCTTGTATGTGGCTTCCGATGAGGCGGATGCTAAGTATCCCGATTTCCTGAGAACGGCAGAGAAAAGATTGGCTAAGGCACAGCGAAAGCTATCCAAAAAGCAGAAAGGAAGTCACAACAGAGAAAAACAAAGACTGCGCGTAGCTATTCTTCATGAGAAAGTGGCCAATCAACGTCAGGATTTCCTGCATAAGAAGGCTCGCTACCTTGCAGATCGCTATGATGCCATTGGCATTGAGGATATTAGCGTCAAAGCGATGGCCAAGCGGAAAAAGGGTGGCAAGTTCAGCTTTGGCAAATCCGTAGCCGACAATGGCTGGAATATGTTCACGAACATGCTGGAGTATAAACTGGCTTGGCAAGGCAAACAGCTTATCAAGATAGACAAGTGGTATCCAAGCAGCCAGCTGTGCCATGTTTGCGGATATCAGAATCACGAAACCAAGGACTTATCTGTAAGGGAATGGGATTGCCCTAAATGTGGCAGTCACCATAACCGCGATAAAAACGCGGCCATCAATATTCGGGAAGAAGCCAGGCGGATATTTGCCTGACATAATCCATAACATACCGTGGGGCGCACGGGAATCTACGCCTGTGGAGAGAGTGTAAGCCGCCGCAACTCTTTGGAGTCCGTGGCGCTGTTCTCGTTGAAGCAGGAAGCTCCCGCCTCTATAGGCGGGAGTACGTTCACAACAGTGGTTCTTTTCCTATACTCAAACTTCCCACATCTCAAATGCTAGTCAACTATGATTTATAAAAGATTTTTGAAGCAAAAAAAGGCGTAAAACCTATCCTTGTCGAAAATAGATATAGGCAACACTACTCGAAAGGAGCTTTACGCTATGTCTATTTTATCATCAAATCGCCTCAATGAAAACCAGATTTCTCATTCTATTTCTAACTTTCTTTCAAATTTTCAGGTAATCCGCTTATTTCGTGCCTGTGGTGGCGATAAAGCCAAAGGAATTTCCGTTGAATGTCTTTTTGCCTACATTCTCAGCAATGTCTTTCGTGCTTCCAGTTTCTATATGCAGCAACGAGATTCCAAATGGCAGAAACGTTTCTCCAGGAATACGTATCAAGAAACCTTCCTTCGACCATCGGACACTCTCGCACAAGCGACAGGAGATGTTCAAGGAAAAAGGGACTACGGTCATGATTCGCCTACTTAAGGAAGCGCTTGGTGAAGGGATTTCTGCCAAGTATGTCCTCTTCGACAGCTGGTTCTCTAACCCGAGGCAGCTACTCGATATCCTGGGTCTTAAACTCCATGCAATTGCCATGATCAAGCGGAGTGCTAAGTGCTATTACGAATTTGAGGGAAAGCGCATGACGGTCAAGCAGATTTTTGCAGCCTGCAAGAAGCGCCGCGGCCGTTCCAAATACCTGCTGTCCGTCCCCGTGAAAATTCATGTGAAGCAAGAAGACGTCAGCGAAGAAACAGCGATGGCCAAAATTGTTTGTGTGCGTAACCGGCATAACCGCAAGGACTGGATTGCCCTCATCAGCACCGATATGAACCTTAGCGAAGAAGATGACTGTGTTTTTCATGTGGGAAGTTTGAGTTATTTACTAGCAGAAAAATAGATTACCAGGATAAATATAATTTTAATGTTTATATTTATCGGGATTTCCGTCTTTCAATAATCCGGAGGGATTAAGATGATTACATTTATAAGTGATGCCTTATTTATCTTATATATTTTTGCTTTTTTTGTGGCGGCAGTTTCCTTTTATAAATACATCCGGACAAAGAAAGGGAGAAGAAAAAATATAGCAATTATACTAATAGGAGTTGTATATTTAATATTCTATTCTTATGACTCCATACTAGTAGAACCGATTCAATGTAATCGTATAGCAGTATCAGATGCAGAAGGATTATCAGAAAAAGAAATTGTTAATAAAATATTAATTCGTGAATTTGACCATTATAAATCTGAAAGATTGTTCACTAAAAATAAAATTTTTGATTATACAATTAATAGAATTGACGGGCCAATAAAAATCAGGGACAGTGATGGAATGGATAAGAATTATTATGATATATCCTATTCAGTGAAAACCATAGATCCAGTATGGATTGCCGGTAATGGAAAAAATGAAGGCTTATGGGTAAATAATAAATCGGGATTTTTTATTTTAAATCCCGACCTCTCCCACCACCGTGCGTACCGTTCAGTACACAACGTTTCTCTAGTTTTTACAAATTTGCGCATAATAGTCCAGCAAGATGATGTATCCTTGCCGGGCTATTTTTTTATTTATCAGAATGGAGTTCAGCATGAGTGCGGTTTATTATCGAATTATGTTATAAAACCAACATACTTGTCTCCCCTGCCATGCTATACTCATTCCAGAAAGACGAAGAAAACAATAAAAAATGCCTGTAATGACCGTATCATGAACAGGCAACAGAAAGGGGCAGACCTCATGAAAAATATAGAATGGAAAGATAAAGTGGCAAGTTTTAAAAAAATTGATGTGCGCGGCATCGCCGGTAATTTCCTTGATGGGCTGAAAAAACAGGCAGCCAAGCTTCCCGTCGGCGAAGGGATGGAAGTCATTCAAAGTTTTGAACCAATCCCCCTCTATGAGATCATGGAAATGCTGGGATATGAGCATTATACAGAAAAAACAGCAGAACATGAATATCACGCTTATTTCTATCGGACCGAGGAAAAAGGGAACGTAGAAGATGCGCCAGAACGGCCGGCGGTCATCACGAACTATCCCATGATCGATGAAAAGCTGGGCGAACTGGCTGTCGAATTTTGGGATATGACCTGGAAAAGCGAAAAACGATATCTCGATTATAACATCCGCCTCCTGCTTTCGCTGGCCAATGCCGTCGGTGCCGGACGGATGCGGCAGGCCATGCGGGAACTGCTGAAAGCCTATGCCAATGGCCTGGACTCCAGAGCCCTGGACGACGTATTCGAACAACTGGCCTGGAACATGGGCATCGGCTTCTTCAGTTCTGAAATCGCTCCGTCCCCACTGTTTCATGCGTATAAATTGATCAAACAAATGGAAAAACAGGGAAAAGAAAGAAATGAAATCAACCAGATGCTAAGAGAAAAATTCTCCGATAAAAAAGGAGGATGCAAGTAAAAGGAAAGAGTCTGGCGCATGAAGTCAGCCAAAGTTCTGCACATTTTCCAATTCTGGCCCGCCGACCCTTTCTCTGACTGTGACATCGTGGTATGATTTTGATGATAGGATTACGAAAGGAGTTATCATCATGACCAATACAGAAAAAGAACGGCAAAAAGCCATTACGACGGCCGGCAATCCGGCCAAACCGACCGGGGAAGCGGGGCAGCAGATGCTGGCGCGCATGAATGAGAGCCATGCCGCCCTCACAGCATGGGGCCTGTCTCATTTCCATTGGCACGGCGATGAAACGGTCTTGGACATCGGCTGCGGCGGCGGGGCCAATCTCCATCGCATGAGCGCCCACATCACGACGGGCCATCTGACTGGCGTGGACTATTCAGCGACGTCGGTCCAGACCTCACGCCAGACGAATGCTGACGATATAGCTGCCGGAAAAATGACAGTCTGCGAAGGTTCTGTCGAAGCCCTGCCCTTTGCCGACCACACCTTTGACAAAATCACGACCGTCGAAAGTTTCTATTTCTGGCCCAATCCACCGGAAAACCTGAAGGAAGTCCATCGCGTCCTGAAACCAGGCGGCACATTCCTGCTCATCGCCGAAATCTACGGCCACGACGGCCTCAGCGCTGACGTCCGGGAAAACATCGAACGCTACCACCTCTATAACCCGACGCCGGAAACCTTTGAAACCATTTTCCATGATGCCGGCTTCTCTTCCGTCCAGGTCCACATCGAAAAAGACCACCGCTGGATCTGCGTCGAAGGGCGATAAAAAAGGCGCTGTCGCATGAAGACAGCGCCTTTTTACGTTAGTTGTAGGTCGTTCATCATTTGTCGTTTTCAGTGAATGATTTTAAATTTAAATCCATCAGCTGGCCACTAACAGCTTAAAATACCCACATTATTTCCAAAATTCTTCGGCTTTGGCGATGTTGGCGCGAATCGTAGCACAGCAGGCCTTGAAGTCCTTCATTTCCTGTTCCGGCAGGTTATATTCGATGACTTCTTCGATGCCATTGGCGCCGATGACCGACGGGACACCGCAGAAGATGCCCGTTTCGCCGTATTCACCATCTAAAGGCGCGCTGGCTGCCATGATTTTCCGTTCATCCCGCAGGACGGCCCGGACCATGGTAGCTGCCGTCATACTGATGCCGTATTCCGTGCAGTGCTTGCCAGAATAGGTGACCCAGCCGGCATGGATGGTTTCATCCTGGACGCGGGCCTTATCGAAGACATAGGCCGGATTCTGTTCCAGTTCTGCCAGGGATTTGCCGCCGAACTTGATGAGCGACCAGGGGACGATCTGGGAATTGCCGTGTTCCCCCATCATGTAGGCCGAGAAGGAATGATGATCCAGGCCGGTCTGCTGGGAAATGGCACTGACCAGGCGCGAGCTGTCCAGCCCCGTGCCGGTACCGAAAACATGGCCTTTCGGAAGGCCGCTCTTCTTAGCGATGAGGTCCGTAACTACGTCGCAAGGGTTGGTGATATTGATGATGATGCCCTGGAAACCGCCGGCCATGACCTTGGGGATATAATCAGCGACCTGAGGCACAGTGAAATGCATTTCATCGTCGCGGTTCCCCGATGCGCAGAGCGTAATGTCGCCGATAGCATTGACGATGACGTCGCAGTCTGCCAATTCTTCATAGCTGGCAATCGTGTAATTGACACGATGAGGCATGAACATGACGGCATCCATCATATCCTGCCGTTCACTGACCAGTTTTTCCGACTTCACTTCGCATAACTTGACTTCATCGGCAATCCCGAGGACCCCTAAAATAAAAGCTACATGAGCCCCGACATGACCTAAGCCGATGACCCCTACCACACGTTTCTTAAAAGCCATACAAAACGCCTCCTGTTCACTATAGCATATAGAAAAAGTCTATTTATATATTATATCAAAAAAACACCCTCTTTGTCCGTTGTAATTACAACAATCCCTAGGCTCTCAATTTTACCTATTTATTTCATACTTTATACAAATCCAAAAAAATCCGGGCCTATAATGCAGTATGTAAAAATGTCAACTACGGTACAGGAGGCCAGGAATCATGACAAGCCCAAGCCGTCCAAAGCCCCCGCTGGGACGCTACAGTCCGCCAGGGAATCAACGACTTCATCGCGGCTTACGGCAAAGATTCGCCGAACTACGTTAAAAGACAAATACCAGGGATATAAGACGCGGTAAAATCCGATTATCTCCTCAAAAAAAGGACTAGCACATGATATGGCCGAAACCTTCATGCGCTAGTCCTTTTAACTTTGATAGAGTCCTGACGGCCAGGCGTAAAGTCGTTCATCGAATTTCGGGGCCGACGGCCCCGCCGGTCGCAGACCGCAGTTCGCAGGCCGCCTCGGACTCAGATGCCGCTTTGCGGCAACATATTCAGAATAACGACATCGCCTCGAGTGACCCTCGGCTCGTAAAAAATGCCCCGTCTGGGACCTTCGTTCATTTCTATCGCCTGATTGCGATTCCGTAGGGGACGGATAAAAGCCGTCCCGCCGTAAAGCCTGTGTATACCCAGTTTTCATGACAAATGGCTTGTAGCTCGTAAAAACCTGCCGTTATACTCGAATGAGATGTGATGAACTCTCTCTGGCGGGCTGCCGTAAAGAACCCCTCCACCACTTCGTGGTCCCCCTCCCCTTAACATGGGAGGCTTTGGCCGCTACACACAAGACCACTGGCCATGATTTTTTTCGGCCTGTGTTCTTTTCCTATCGCCTGTATGAGATAACGAATGATACATGACCATAATCTCATCGAGATGGGGTTAACAATTGCCTAAAAAAATCGCGGCCGTACGCACTAACGTGCGCCGGCCGAAAAGAGTCCTAACGAAAATAAAAAGACCTAACGGAATTTTTTTTGCTTAAGAGCCTAACCACCTGCGGCCAGGGAACAAGGGTAAATAGCACGGCTACGCCGCCCTTGTTCCCTGGCCGCAGGCGGTTTCCTTGTAAGGCGCAAAAAAAAAGAAAACATGGAAGGAGGAGCTCTCATGAAACAAAGAAACGACATCTACGATTACAGCGCCTTACAAGACCTCATGACAAGCCGTTCACTGACAATTCCAGCATTGGCCAGAAGAATCTCCATCAGTCCTGAATCACTCGCCAAGAAACTGCGTTCCCAAAGTGACTTCACGCAGGATGAAATCCGAAAAATCGTATCTGTACTCCACATCCCGCCAGAAGAAATAGCCCACTATTTCTTCACGGTTCTGCAAATTTAACACACATGCAAAAAAAGGCTGTTGCACAAAGACAGCCTTTTTTGAGCATTAAGTTTACAGTTTGTAGTTTTTCGTAAATGTTTTTTTAATTTAAAGCTCTCTTCTACAAACTCCGTACTACAACCTTTAAAGAGAACGGGACTTCGCACGATGGAACCAGCCTTCATGCGATAGTCCCCTAAGCTGCATTTATTTTAATGAAGCCGCCGCCATTTCTACCTTTTTGGCCTCTTTCAAGGTCCGTATATTCTTAAACAGCCGGACAGGCAGGCAAATCCAGCCAATCAGCATGGCTATAAAGAATTTTACGAAAAAGTATAAGACCCAGCCGATGAGCGGCAATATCAAGAAAACATTCGGCGTAATCCGGGTCAGCATCTTCCAGCCCGGATAAACTCCGGCCATCATCCAAATGACTGCGATGGCGTTGAACAGCCCATTATATCCATGGAACGCAAAGACAAGACCGATGATGGCGAAGACCGCTGTAATGGCAAATTCTTTGAATACCTCATGCTTCGTGGCCTGCCAGCGCTTCAAATTGCAATCCGTACAGACTGGAATGGTCCAAAGGTCCATACATTCCTGGCACAATCCCTTTCCACAATCCACACACGTCCCTACTGCATCCCGGTCCGGATGATTATAACATTTCATAGCAAATTCCTCCTTATCTTAAATCCCGTGCCAAGCATCGGTTATAGCGCGCCATCCTGATTTCAACGGATGTTCTTTCATTTCACTTTCTAAAACGAACCGCGTCAGTCCTAAGTTCGACAGCCCATACATGATACCTTGCGCATACGTCGTTTCTCCTAAATTAGGCCGGCCTTTCCAGTAAATGATGGCTTTGATGCGTTCCGAATGTTTATCGGCCAGAAAATGCAGGTGATGACCTTGGCGGTCATAATAGGTAAGGACCATATAGTGGAATTTCTGCTGGTCGCCATAGTTCGTCTTGTAATTACTCGTCCCCTGTACCCAGAACCCGGTATTCGGATCATGACTGTACACGTCTTTCCGGTCAGCAGGATATGCCTGCCCATACACTTTGATGACCTTTTCCGCCTTGTCACCTACCTGGATGCCCTTATCGGTCATCGGGCCGGGCTTCAAGAAAATCAACTGTGTCAGCGTCCCAGCAGGATAACTGTAAAAATCGCCCAAGAAGCCGCCGCGGCTGATGGTGATGAACATGCTGTTATCGGTCTTGATGTACTGGTCATCCATCGAGCTTTGTCCATAGAAACGATAACCATTGGCATTGATGTAATCCCAAAGGGGTGTCGCATTGTCATAGTCGAACTGGTTCATGACACCGGCATCATCGACATAGGCAAAAGCCATAGGGCTGCACATCAGGCACAATAGAAATACACCTGTGGAAATCCATTTTTTCAGCATCTTTTTCCCTCCTGTTGATTTGGTATCGAAACTATTTAGTCTTAAAAAAATACAGTGACAAATCGCGTACATCCAGACGTAAAATCTCTACACATCTACGGATTTCATCCTGCGTGAACTCAGTCCGCGAAGTCAGCTTAGAATACAGCGTAGAGCGGCTTATTTCCAACTGTCTTGCCAATTCTTCACGGGTAATGCCCATCTCTGCCATGCGGCCGTAGAGTTTAGAATAATCATACGTCATAGGGTCCTCCTTTTTTGATTTGAAATCTGTACTTTTCTTCACAAAAAAATAGTACTATAAAAACAGCCTATCGTCAAGGCTTTTTGCACAAAATGTTGAGATTTCTAAACGTTTATTGTATACTTGTGGAAGAAAAAGGAGGTTACCCCATGGAAAATAATATTTTTGGAAAACGCCTGAAACAAGCCCTTGAATACCGTCAAATGCGCGCTGTAGACCTGGCCCGCAAAACCGGCCTGACCCGCGGTATCATCAGTTCCTACATAAATGGACGTTGGAAAGCAAAACAAACCAATGTCATGCTCATAGCCCGTGCCCTCCATGTCTCCGAATCCTGGCTCATGGGGTACGACGTGCGCATGGAACCGGACACGGATTCCCTGACCAGTACGCTCTCGCCTGACGAAACCCAGCTGTTATCCCTCTACCGTACCTTAGACGATGCCAATAAGAAGGCCGTCCTCGACTTCGTCCGCTTCAAAAATCTCGACAACGAAAAATAAATAAAAAAGGGCTTATCGCACATGCGACAAGCCCTTTTTCCATAATAAGCCTCAGCCGAAGACTTCAAAGATGACGATGAACAAGGCCATCAGGCCCAATCCCAGGGAATAGGCACAGAGTTTCTTTTCGATGGGCTGCAAGGGGAAATATTCGTCTGCATCCCGTTCGAGCTGGCCCGTATGGGTCGCAGCGTCTGTCGGGGTTACGGTTTGGTTGTAGTAATATTCGTCAGCCGTCGAAGCGGCAGAAGTGATTCGCGATGCCATAGCAATCAATCCTTTCTATGATGAAGTTATAATGTCGGCGGAACAATGCCGTGATAGAAGATGTAAGAAATGAACAGGCCGACCCAGATGATGAAGCCGACGAGGGCTACGGCATAGACGCCGATGACACGGCCCAGGCCGGATTTCCAGAGCTTGCGTACATTCGTGACCAGGCCGATAGAGAAGAAGCAGAGGCCAAAGAAGACGGCCCGCAGGAGGTTAGCCTGTCCGGCGCCGGCTTTCGCAGCGTCGACGATGCCCGGCTGCAGCCAGCTGCAAAAATGACGACCAGGGCCAGGACGAAGCCAATGATGAATTTCGGGAAGCGTTCCCAGATTTCCCGTTTGGAAACCTTGCCAGCCCCGGATGCGACGGCTGCCCGCGGGTCATTGAGATGGTAAATGAACCAGACGATAATCCAGACACCGAACTTAGCAGCCCAGCCGAGCAAATCGACGTGCCAGATCTGTCCGGCACCGAGGACGACGATAAATAATCCGAGCCATACGGCCCACCAGTCTTCGCTTCGCAACAGGCCCGACCGGTTGACGGCCTGTGCAGATACTTCGTTACTCATACGAACACCCCTTTTACAAAATAAATAAAGACGTGCCGATGACAAAGCCATAAAAAAAGCGCGCCATCAGCTACAGATGACGCGCAAAATCCCTTCCATTTCTCGCTCATCTGCCGGGAAAACTCCCGCTGGAATTGGCACCTTCCGTCCCCACGGAGGTTGCCGCAGCATCATAGGGCCAGTCCCTCAACTGCTCTGGATGATTGATATTCATTCATCAAACATATAAAATGTTTACTCAAATAGTACACTATTAGGTATAAAGTGAAAATATCCTCAGAAGTGCCGACCATCGGGAGGTACAAGACAGTGGCCAGCTTAATCCGTTTCTGGCCCGAAATCCCAAAAGCCGGTCCCCGTTTCTGGGTCATATTTCCGCCGAATCCGTCCTCCTATAACGGGGCGCAATTCGATTTCTGCCGTGTACAGTACTTCTATCGATTTGATGTGCCCTGCCGCAACGTGATGTTCCCCATCCTGTTTATAAGAAAAAGCAGCGTGAGTATGATGAAAATAAGTTCCATCATCATCGCTGACGATATTGCCTGTCAACGAAACCAGCTCCAGCATCCCCTTCAGCTCTTGAACTTCAAAACTGCCCGTTTCTGGGATGAACGTCTGTATTTCTGCCGAACGGCACCCGCCGATGCCCGAAAAAATGGCCGATGCAATCTGTTCTTTCTGACAAATTCCCAGAATCGTGCTGATGATTTCATCCCCCTTGTCCATCCGAATATAATAAGTTTCACCAAATTTGCGATAATCCATACGTCATTCCTCCTGTAACATCATAACCTACTGCCACTGTAAGACCGGCACCAGAAAAGAGACTTGTTAGTTCGTTTGTAGAGTACCCTCTCTATTGATCCATATAGGCTGTAATCGAAACGATTTTACCATTCTCCACACCAAAGCTCAATCCACACATTCCCGAAGGATGAGTGAAAATAAGTAATTTCTTCATAATAACGCCCTTCCCGTTTCACAAGCGCTTACAATTTTCCAAGAGTCTTCAACGCATAGAAACCACAGCTAGCCAATTGTTCCATGTGAGATTGTTGTTGCAAGCCGAATTCCCATTGATGCCACTGGTCTTCGCTTTCAAGTTTCCAAAAACCTAAGTCCGAATGAGGCCTATTATCATAAACAAAAGTATACGCCGTGCCGTCATCATCAATAACGTTGATTGCTGAACGGCTATAGGATTGAACCATCCCAAGATTAACAGCAGAGCTTTCATCTGCATAAAAGGCAAACACTGTATTTCCTATCAATAAAGTTCCAGTAAATAGCAACATACTTACAATTCGTTTCATCATATGCCTCATCCTCCTTAAAAAAGCTTACCTCTCAATCTCAAGATATGCTATATAGATTCTACAAAAAACTTATAAAGTCCTGCAAAGGAAGTTTGTAAATTCAGAATTAATGACACGTCATGTGATTCGTGATTCGTAAAGACTTACCATTATATCAGAATAGGCTATGTTTGAATCTCACAGCGGGCCGCCCTGTCCGGGTCGGCCCCTACGCACAAGGCCGTTGGCCGTGTATATTTTTTTGTAATCGGTAACCGACGTTCCTTTTTCATCGCCTGGCTACGATTCTGTAGGGGCCATCCTGATAAAGGCGGACAGCCACAACTGTCCGTTTTGGCAACCGTCAGGCGCCTTCTTATGGTCGGCGCCTGACGGGCCAAAAAGGCCGCATGAATTTTGTGCATAGCCGGAATTTATGACGAGTGGCACATATTCGTAATACGATTTGAGTATCTCGCGGCTAAGCCGCATATGAGTCCGACTCCACAACTGTACAGTAAAGGCTAACTGCCTAAATCCATCACATAGTATCCGCTTGACGAAGATAAATAAATGACGTTATAATAGACATGAAAAGAGGTCCTGCCGATAGACGGTTGGCCCCGATAAGTCAACAAAAATAGTCGCTTAAGATGGGGGTCTCTGGCGGCTATTTTTGTGTTTTATTTGAACTCTGACCTAGGGCATAACCAATTGCAAATGCGGCCATACCGAAAGATAGTATACTGATAAACAGATCCACCGTTAAAGTCATTGTCCTCCCCTCCTTTCCATTTGGATTGGAGGGGCACACAAAGTCCCTCCGGGAAAAGCAAGGGACCAACCGCCTACCGTTTTAGGCAAAACCTCGGATTCAGTATATCACAGGCAGACATTGCCGTCTACTTGAAAAATTCAATCATCAAAAATCTAGTATAACAGGCGCTGTCACGCGAAGACAGCGCCTGTTTGCTTTGTCCATTTCAAATTCATAAAGACCTGCCATTATATCAGAACAGGCTATATTTAAATCTCACAGCGGGCCGCCTTGTCTGGGGCAGCCCCTACGCACAAGGCCGTTGGCCGTGTATATTTTTACATTGCAAATCTACTCGGCTTTTGTAACCATTTTATTTCATACGTATAAAAATGCACTTTTTTTGTTCGAGAAATTTGGCAAAAATAGGCCCCCAAAAAAGTTTTTTTTAATTTTTTGGTACACTTTTGGAACTTTTGAAAAAAAGAAAGCCTCACAAACGGCTTGGTTAAGCGATTTGTGAGGCAATTTGCAACTATTCCCATTCAATCGTTGCGGGTGGTTTACTGGTGATGTCGTACACGATGCGGTTGATGTGGTCTACTTCGTTTACGATGCGGCTGGAAATTTTATCGAGGACGTCGTATGGGATACGCGCCCAGTCAGCCGTCATGAAGTCAGTCGTGGTGACGCCGCGCAGGGCCAAGGTGTAGTCATAGGTACGGAAGTCGCCCATGACGCCGACAGAGCGGTTATTGGTCAGGACGGCGAAGTACTGGTTGATATCGCGCTGCATGCCGGCATTGGCGATTTCTTCGCGGAAGATGGCATCGGCATCGCGGAGGATGGCCAGTTTTTCTTTGGTGATTTCACCCATGACGCGGATAGCCAGGCCCGGTCCCGGGAAAGGCTGGCGCCATACGAGGTATTCCGGCAGGCCCAGTTCGGCACCGAGTTCGCGGACTTCGTCTTTGAAGAGGTTGCGGAGCGGTTCGATGAGGCCTTTGAAATCGACGACAGCCGGAAGGCCGCCTACGTTGTGATGGCTCTTGATGACGGCTGCATCGCCGGCACCGGATTCGATGACGTCGGGATAAATGGTCCCCTGGGCCAGGAAATCGACGGAACCGATTTTACGGCCTTCATCTTCAAAGACGCGGATGAATTCTTCGCCGATGATTTTCCGTTTCCGTTCAGGGTCGCTGACGCCTTCGAGTTTCTTCAGGAAGCGTTCCGATGCATCGACGCGGATGAAGTTCATGCCGCTGTCCTTGAAGGCCGCTTCGACTTCGTCGCCTTCGTTCTTGCGGAGCAGGCCGTGGTCGACGAAGATACAGGTCAGCTGGCTGCCAACGGCTTTGGAGATGAGGGCTGCTGCGACAGAGCTGTCGACGCCGCCGGAAAGGGCCAGGACTACTTTGCCGTCGCCGACGGTTTCTTTGATATTGGCAATAGCCGTCTTGGCATAGTTGGCCATGGTCCACGAACCGGTGCAGCCGCAGACTTCAAAGAGGAAGTTATGGAGCATTTCCTTACCGTGTTCCGTATGGAGCACTTCCGGATGGTACTGCATGGCATAGAGCTTCTTAGCCGGGTTCTGCATGGCAGCGACCGGGCAGTTGGCCGTGCAGGCTACGATTTCAAAGCCTTCCGGGATGGAAGCGACGTAGTCCTGATGGCTCATCCAGACGATTTCTTTTTCCTGCAGGCCTTTGAACAAAGGCGAAGCCGTATTGACATCGATTTCGGTCTTGCCGAATTCGCGCATGTCGGCGTGTTTGACTTCGCCGCCTAAGGTCTGAGCCATGAACTGCATGCCATAGCAGAGGCCGAGGACGGGGATGCCGAGATGGAAGACTTCCTCTTCGATCTTCGGCGCATTATCTTCATAGACGCTGCCAGGACCACCGGTAAAGATGATGCCCTGGGGCTGAAGTTCTTTAATCTTTGCAACTGCTTTGTGATACGGGTATACTTCACAGTATACGTGGTTTTCACGGACGCGCCGTGCAATGAGCTGGTTATACTGACCACCAAAATCGACAACGATGACGAGTTCTTTGGTATCCATTAAGTGCCTCCTCGTGAAATACTTTCTGCGGCAGCGGCCGCTGCCTAAATCATTCGATTATAATATTATAGCACACGAGGCAGAGAGTGACTAGTCACAAAGGTCTAATACTTCCATTCCCGATACAAATCTTTGAGGATGCAGGCCCGGGTAATCATGCCGACGACGCGCTTGTTGTCCACGACAGGAAGAACCTTCAAGTGTTCCAGAATCATGACGGCTGCGACCTGTTCTACGTCGGCCTTGGGCGTCGCAATCATGACGTTCTTGGTCATCAATTTTTCGCAGGACTGATCCAGGAGGTTCTTGAATTCCTTGGCGTATTTGCCGACGCGGCTGGTATAAATCTTGGTGCCGATGAAGGGCAGGCGCGGAATATGCGGCTTCGAGCTGCGGTACATGAGGTCGGCGCTGGAAATGAGGCCAATGAGGTGGTCTTCTTCATCGACGACGGGCACAGCCAGCAGGCGATGCTTGATGAAGATGCGGAAGACGTCGCGGATGGGAATATCCGGTGTCACCGAGACGAAAACCTTTTCCATGACATCTTTGACGCGGACGACAGGGCGTTCCGCTTCCTTGTCTTCGCCCGGTCCCGGACCTTTATTGATGTTTTCAGCCATTGTCTATCCCCCCTTTTCCCTAGTCGTCGCCATATTCACGGTACAATTCATCGAGGATGTTGCCGCGGGTGACGATGCCGACGATGTGTTTTTCTTTGACAATAGGAATGACCTTCAGATGTTCAGCCACCATGACGCCGGCGATCTGTTCGACTTCCGCATCCGGTGCGGCAATGATGACGTCTTTGGTCATCATATCTTTCGCCGTGCAGGCCATGAGTTTCTTGAACCCCTTGTCGTATTCGCTGATGCCGTTATAATAAATGCTGGCTCCCAAAAGATTGACATAGTGAGGGACATGAGGTTTGACCTTCTTGTAGAGCAAATCCGCATCGGTGACGATGCCGGCGAGCTCATCTTTTTCATTGGTGATGGGAATGGCCGTAATGTGGTTCTTGACGAACATGTTGACCAAATCGAAGACCGACGTTTCCGGTGTTGCCGTAACGAAATTCTTTTCCATAATATCCGATGCCGTACGTTTAGACATAGTTATCACTCCTTTTCCTTATATTATAAGTATTAGACGTGAGACCCCCGATTTCCTGCTTGGGAGGTAAAAAAAGCGCTGTCGCATGAAGACAGCGCTTTTTTACGTTGGTCGTAGGTCGTTCATCGTTTGTCGTACGGGATGAAAAATATCAACCTATCACGATGAACGATGAACTACGAACGAAAAAATTTTAAGTCTAAAGGATTTTGCATGATAGCAGAAGCCTTCATGCGACAGTCCCTTTTAGTTGTTAGTGGTTAGCGGATGGTTTTAAATTTAAGGCACAGCGGGCCGCCCTACGAACAACGAGCCACGAATCACGAGCCACTAAATCCAGCTTATTTCCCGCAATAGGCGATGACTTCGACTTCTACGAAGACGTCTTTCGGGAGGCGGCTGATTTCGACGCACGAACGGGCCGGCAGGTTCTTCTGGAAGTATTTGCCATAGACTTCGTTGACGGCGCCGAAGAAGTTGATGTCCGTCAGGTAAACCGTCGTCTTGACGACATCATCGTAAGAGAGGCCGGCTTCTTCGAGGATAGCGCCGACGTTCTTCATGCACTGTTCAGCCTGTTCGACGACACCGCCGGAAACGATCTTGCCTTTTTCCGGGTTGATGGCAATCTGACCGGATGCGAAGAGGAAATCACCGGCTTTGATAGCCTGGGAATACGGGCCTACTGCGCCCGGAGCTTTGGTCGTGCTGATAACATTAACTGCCATGATAGATGCATCTCCTTAATTTTAATCTAACTGTATTATACATCGCAGGCCCAGGGAAAGCCATAGACCTGCGACAGATAATCACGATTCCGATTCAGTTTTGGCGACCGTCGCCGCATCTCCTCCAGCCCCTTCGATGAGGTGCCCTTCTTTATCGTACTGTTTCTTGTTCAGACCACAGGCGAACCAGGCGATGATGACGGCGGCGATGTAGACCCACGACGAGAAGATGGACATGCGCGTATCAGGATTGTAAATCATGCCGATGGTGACGAGAATCAGGAAAATGATGCAGAAGTAATTGGAATAAGGATAGAGCGGCGATTTGAAAGGATGTTTCGCCATGACTTCCGGTCCCCAGGCCTTGCGGAAATTTTTCTGGGCATAGGCCAGGACGAACCAGGCGACCATGCCCGGAAAAACGGAGGCACTGTATAAATAGAGGAACAATTTGGAGTCCGGAATGAGATAGTTGAGGATGACGCCGATAGCCAGGACAACGATGGTGACGGCAATACTGTTGCGCGGCACGCCGGTCGGTGACAATTTGGCGAAAATCTTCGGCGCCTGGCCGTTCTGGGCCAGCGTATAGAGCATACGGCCTGAGCTGTACATGCCGCTGTTGCAGCCGGACAGGGCCGCCGTGAGGACGACGAAGTTGATGATGCCTGCCGCTGCCGAGATGCCGACTTTGGCAAAGGTCATGACGAAGGGACTGCCGATATAGCTGACTTCATTCCAGGGATAGATACAGAGGATGACGAAAATCGAGCCGATGTAGAAGATGAGGATACGCCAAACGATATTGTTGACGGCCTTCTTCAAAGTATGTTTCGGGTCCTGGGCTTCGCCGGCCGTTATGCCGATGAGTTCGACGCCCTGGAAGGACGCGGCGACGACGCACATGGCCGCCAGCATACCGCCCCAGCCGTTAGGCATGAAGCCGCCGTTGACCCAGAGGTTGCTGATGCCGACGGGGACGCCGCCGTTGCCGAAGCCAAAGAGGATGACCGCCGCACCGACGATGAGCATGACGATGATGGTGACGACTTTGATCAGGGCGAACCAGAATTCAAATTCGCCGTAATATTTAACGGCCGCCATATTCGCCGCAGCGACGATGGCCATGCCGGCCAGGGCCGATATCCATTGCGGCAGCAATGGGAACCAGTAGTGGACATAGATGCCGACGGCTGTGATTTCCGACAGGCCGACGACGACCCACAAGAACCAATAGGAGCAGGCAGTGAGGTAGCCGACGAAAGGACTGATGTACTTATGCCCATACGTGGCAAAGGAGCCCGTAACCGGTTCCTGATAAAGCATTTCCCCCATGATGCGCATGATGAAAAACATGACGACGCCCGTTACGGCATAACAGAGCAATACCGACGGTCCCGCCATCTGAATGGTGTTGGCCGACCCCATGAACAGGCCGACACCAATCGTCCCCCCAAGAGCGATCATCTCTACGTGACGCGGCTTCAGGCCGCGTTCCATTTTCTGCTGTTCCATGATCAGGCCTCCACTACTTCAAGGTAACAAAATAATGATGGTCTTTGAGCATAGTCATCAATTTTTCAACGTGCTTTTCGTTAGCCGTTTCCAGTTCCAGTGAAACAGCGGTCATGCCCATGTCGATGCCGTGCTGGCTGCGTTCATGGGTGATGGAAAGGACGTTGGCATTGGTGCCGGCAATGAGGGTCAGGAGCTTGACCAGTTCGCCCGGTACGTCGGGGATGACGGTCTGGAAGAAAATCTTGCGCTGGGACTTGATCAGGCCCTGGTTGATGACGCGGGTCATATTATTGACGTCGATGTTGCCGCCGCTGACGAGGGCTGCGACTTTCTTGTTGCGGATGCCGGAAATCTTGCCGCTCATGAGGGCTGCTACCGGTACGGCACCGGCCCCTTCGGCAACAGTCTTGCCCCGTTCGAGGAGGAGCAGGATGGCGCTGGCGATTTCCGATTCATCGACGGTGACGATTTCATCGACATATTTCTTGCAGATATCAAAGGTCAGGTCGCCCGGTGTCTTGACGGCAATGCCATCGGCCAGGGTAGCCTTGCCGTTGTAGGTGATGACCTGCCCCTTTTCGACGGATTCCTTCATGGACGGCATATTTTCCGTCTGGACGCCGATGACTTTAATCTTCGGATTGACGCTCTTGGCTGCTACGGCCAGGCCGGAAATGAGGCCGCCGCCGCCAATCGGTGCGACGATGGCATCGACTTCAGGCAGCTGTTCGATGATTTCCAGGGCAATCGTCCCCTGGCCGGCGATGACTTCCGGGTCATTGAAGGGATGGACGAAGGTGTAGCCGTGTTCCGTCGTCAATTCAACGGCTTTGGCAGCGGCTTCGTCGAAGAAGTCCCCGTAGAGGACGACGTTGGCACCGTAGCCGCGGGTTGCCGTAATCTTGCTCAAGGGAGCGTGTTTCGGCATGCAGATGACGGACTGGCAGCCGTATTCGCTGGCTGCCAGGGCAACGCCCTGGGCATGGTTGCCGGCCGAAGCGGCGATGACGCCTTTTTCCCGTTCTTCCGGTGTCAGGGATGCGACTTTGTTATAGGCACCGCGCAGTTTAAAGGAGCCTGTCCGCTGGAGGTTTTCCAGCTTCAAATAGACTTCACAGCCTGCTAGGTCACTGACGGAATTGCTGTACGACAAGCCTGTCTTCTGGGCGACGCCCTTCAAGCGTTCCTGGGCATCTTTGATCATTTGTAAGGTTACTTTTTCTTCACTCATGGTATGTGCTGCTAAATAGCAGCGTCCCTCCTTCGTTAGTTAGAATAAATACGGTTTGCTTATGCCTTTACTATACGCCTTTATCTGTCCATTGTCAATAGAGTATTTGCGTATTTGTCCGTTGTAAAGAGATTCGTGTTTACTGAACCAGAAACCATCATTGCTTATTTTGCATAAGCTGGCATCGAACGATGCGAAAGGAAGAAGTTTCCTTTATGGCAGTTTCTTCGTGACTTGTAATCAGCAGTCAACCGTAAGCAGTTAGCAGTTAGCAGTCAGCCGTTAGTAACTCGTAAGCACTTTGCTAATCACTAGCCACGAACAACAAAAGGTCCTGTCGCATATGCGACAGGACCTTTTCGTATGGTGACCCCTACGGGATTTGAACCCATGTTCTCGCCGTGAAAGGGCGATGTCTTAGACCGCTTGACCAAGGGGCCATGGCTCCTCAAGTAGGACTCGAACCTACGACAAATCGGTTAACAGCCGATTGCTCTACCAACTGAGCTATTGAGGAATATCACTTCAAGCTCGTTCCGAATCGGAACAATTAATATTATACTTGAAGAGATAGAAAAATGCAAGTCTTTTTTACGAATTTTTTTGATGACTTTCTCCGACCCTGCCCAGGAAATGGAAATAGGCCGTAAAGCAATATACGGCAGCGACTAAGCCGATAGTTGCGCCGGCATAGCCGATATACGGCAGCAGGCCATGGGCCGTGACCTGCCCGCCGATCCAGGTCCCGCCGCCGATACCGACGTTGAAGATGCCTGAAAAGATGGACATGGCCACCGGGGCTGCCCCCATCGGGACGTGGCGGATGAGTTCGGCCTGGAAGGTGACGTTGAACAGCGTCGACGCACAGCCGACGACCAGGCAGGTGGCGACCATCGTCCCTGCCCTGCCCGCAGCGGCCTGCCACAGGAGGAACGGGATGACCAGGCCCAACAGACCGGCCCGGATGACGCCATAGCGGAAATGATTGTAAAACCGGGAAAAGACGAAACTCCCCAGGAGGCCGCTGACGCCGAGGAGCATGAGCGTCGACGTGATGCCCTGGTCGCTAAAGGCCGCAACGGTCTTGAGAAAGGGCTCGATATAGCTGTACGCTGTGAAATAGGCCGTCGCAAACAGGACGGACAGGACATAGACGCTGATGACGACGGGATTCTTGAGCAGCTTGGGCAAGTCGTCGCGGGAAAAAGAGGCGTCGCTGGCCAGCTTGGGAAAGACAAAGGCCAAATAGATGAGCACGGCCAGGGCCGTTACCGTAATGACCAGAAAAGTCATGCGCCAGCCGGCATAGAGGCCGATGACCCGTCCCAGGGGCAGGCCGAAGATCATGGCGACAGCCGAGCCAGTGACGATCATGCTCAAGGCCAGGGGCCGATGAGTCCGCGTGACCAGGCGCGTCGCCATCGGGGCCGCAATGGACCAGAAAATAGAATGGGCGCAGGCGACGCCGATGCGGGCTGCCATGAGCATGGGAAAATTCAGGGCCAGCCCCGATGCCAGCTGTCCCAGGACAAAGAGCCCCATCGTCCCCAGCAGGAGGCGCCGCATCTCCATCTGGCAGACGAGGAGCATGAGCGGCAGGGACAGCAGGGCCACGACCCAGGCGTAGACAGTGATCATAATGCCCGTCTGGGACTCGGTCATCGCGAAGGACTGAGAAATGTCCATGAGCAGGCCGATAGGCATGAATTCCGACGTATTGAAGATGAACGCCGACACAGTCAGGCCCAGGAGGGGCAATACATATTTCAGGGGAATAGCGTGAAACATGATTCATTCTTCCTTTGCATAGATTTAGAACGATTCCATCGTACGCTGTCCCCGGGAAAAAGTCAAGAGGGCAAAAAAAAGGCTTGTCGTTATACGACAAGCCTTTTGGAGTTTGTAGTTTGTAGTGGATGACTAAAAATTTAAAACCATCTTCTACAAACTGAAAACTACAAACTATACACTAATCTTACATCATGCCGGGCATACCGCCGCCCATGCCAGCCGGGGCTGCCGGAGCTGCCGGAGCCGGTTCCGGTTTATCAGCAACCAGGGTTTCCGTCGTGAGGACGAGGGCTGCGATGGAAGCTGCGTTCTGGAGAGCTGTACGGGTTACTTTAGCCGGGTCGACGATACCAGCTTTGACCATGTCGACGTATTCTTCTTTGAGGGCGTTGAAGCCTACGCCGTCTTCGGAAGCTTTGACTTTAGCGACGATGACCGAGCCTTCGAGGCCAGCGTTTTCAGCGATCTGGCGGAGCGGAGCTTCGATAGCGCGTTTAACCAGGTTGATACCGGTCTGTACGTCGCCGTCTTCGTCGAATTCGTCAAGAGCCGGGAGGATGTCGATGAGGGTCGTGCCGCCACCGGCTACGATACCTTCTTCAACAGCTGCACGCGTAGCGTTGAGGGCATCTTCGAGGCGATATTTCTTATCTTTCAATTCGACTTCCGTAGCAGCGCCGACTTCGATGACAGCTACGCCGCCGGACATCTTAGCCAAACGTTCCTGCAATTTTTCTTTATCGAAATCAGACGTCGTTTCCGCAATCTGAGCTTTGATCTGAGCGACACGGTCTTTGATGGCCTGGGGATCGCCGTGGCCTTCGACGATAGTCGTTTCATCTTTGGTTACGCGGACCTGACGGGCAGTGCCGAGGTCTTCCATGGTAACGCTGTCGAGTTTACGGCCGACATCTTCCGTGATGACCGTAGCGCCCGTGAGGGTTGCGATATCCTGGAGCATTGCTTTGCGGCGGTCGCCGAAGCCCGGAGCTTTGACAGCGACGGCTTTGAAGGTGCCACGGAGTTTGTTGACGACCAAGGTAGCCAGTGCTTCGCCTTCGACATCTTCAGCGATGATGAGGAGTTCTTTACCAGCCTGGACGACTTTTTCCAGAACCGGGAGCATTTCCTGGATAGAAGCGATCTTGCGGTCCGTAATGAGGATGTACGGTTCGCTCATGACAGCTTCCATTTTATCCGGGTCCGTTACCATGTACGGGGAAATGTAGCCGCGGTCGAACTGCATGCCTTCGACGACGGAGAGCTGTGTGCCCATGGTCTTCGATTCTTCGACAGTGATGACACCGTCTTTGCCGACTTTTTCCATAGCGTCAGCGATGAGGCCGCCGACTTCTTCGTCACCTGCCGAAATGGAAGCGACCTGAGCGATGGAAGCCTTGTCGGATACGGCGATGGAACGTTTCTTGATTTCTTCGACGAGTTTAGCGACGGCTTTTTCGATACCGCGTTTGAGGATCATCGGGTTAGCGCCGGCTGCGACGTTGCGCATGCCTTCCTGAATCATGGCCTGGGCCAGGATAGTAGCTGTCGTCGTGCCGTCACCAGCGACGTCGTTGGTCTTGGTTGCGACTTCTTTGACGAGCTGAGCGCCCATGTTTTCAAAGGGGTCTTCCAATTCGATATCGCGGGCAATGGTGACACCATCGTTGGTGATGGTCGGAGCGCCGAATTTCTTGTCGAGAACGACGTTGCGGCCTTTAGGCCCTAAGGTAACTTTTACGGCATTTGCCAAAGCGTCTACGCCTTTGCCGAGAGCGCGGCGTGCATCTTCGTTGAACAAAATCTGTTTAGCCATGTTGAACACACTCCTATGTGAAAGTTAAGTATTTTTTAGTTTGATTCGAAATGATTTATTAGATGATAGCCAAGATGTCGCGTTCGCTGACGATCAAATATTTAGTGCCTTCGAACTTGACTTCTGTGCCGGCATATTTGGAGAAAATAATCTTGTCGCCTACTTTGACATCCAAAGCAACGCGTTTACCGTCGTCCTGCAGTTTGCCCGGACCTACGGCTACGACTTCACCCTGGCTCGGTTTTTCTTTAGCAGTGTCCGGTAAAAAAATACCGCTTGCAGTTTTTTCTTCCTGTTCCAATACACGGATAACTACGCGATCTCCTAACGGTTTTAACATTTTATATTCCTCCTTAAAAGTAAGTTGCTACTCTTTATTAGCACTCCATACTTCCGAGTGCTAACTTACAATATATATATTAGCCATTAAAGGTAAAAAAGTCAAGGCTTTCACCCTGACTTTTTCATCAAACGTTTTATTTTTTTTGACTTTTTATCTTTTCCGCACTGGCAATGACCGCCTCGGCCACGGCTTTCAAGGATTTCCGGTTCTTCATGCTGTACTGCTGCAGCCGGCGGTAGGCTTCGTGTTCCGGTATATGATAAAGGTCCATGAGGCAGCCCTTGGCCCGGTCGACGGCTTTGCGCGTCTCGATGCGTTCGTTCATGTCATCGAGCTGCTGTGCCACTTCGCGCTGGTGGCGGAACTGGGAAATGGCGATTTCGATGGCCGGGAAGAGATTGACCGGACTGACCGGTTTGACCAGGTAGCCCAGGACGCCGGAGTCCTTGGCCTTGTCGACGATATCCTGCTGGCTGTACGCCGTGAGCAGCAGGACCGGTGCCAGCCCTTCGTGGCCGATCATGCGGGCCGCGTGGATGCCGTCCAGGCGGGGCATCTTGATGTCCAGGAGGACGATGTCCGGCTTTTCTTTGCGCACTAAATCGAGGGCCTCGACGCCATCGGCGGCTTCTCCGACGACGGTATGGCCGGCATCTTCCAGCATTTCACATAAATCCATACGGATGATCGATTCGTCATCCCCTATTACAACGCGATATCCCATTGGTTATTCTCCCCTCTCTGGTAACGGAAAACGGATGGTGACGACGGTCCCTTCAGGCACGCCGTCATCGAAATCAATCGTCCCCTGCAGATCTTTTTCAATGAGCGTGCGCACGATGGCCATGCCCAGATGTTTGCGCCCCGTATCGACGGGTGCGTGGGACATGCCGACGCCGTCATCACAGACGATGATGACCCCGTCCGGCCCGTCGCGGCGGATGGTGACGGCCAGGAGGCCTTCCCGTCGGCCTTCAAAGCCGTGGATGATGGCATTGGTAATGAGTTCGTTCAGGACCAGGGCCAGGGATGTCGCCGCATCAGACGGCATGGGCAGGGTGTCGCCGGAAAACTTCGTCTCCACGTGGCAGTCCTTGCTGACCAGGCTGTGCGCCAGGAGGCCCAGCAGTTTCTGGGCAACGTCGGAAATGTCGATGTTCTCTTCATCGTGATGGGACAACGTCTCGTGGACCAGGGAAATGCTGAGAATCCGGTTCAGGCTCTCGTTGAGGACATCCCGCGCTTCGTCGCTCGTCGTGCGCCGCATCTGCATGCGCAGGAGGCTGGCAATGGTCTGCAGGTTGTTCTTGACGCGGTGGTGGATTTCCTTGATGACCGACGTCTTGACCATGAGTTCTTCTTCCTTGCGATGCAGTTCCGTCCGCTCAGTCAGAATGGAAATGACCCGGCGCACTTTGCCGCGCTGCAGGATAGGGATGACCCGGCGGGAAACGACGGCATCGCCTAAGGTCACGTCATCGGCCAATCCCTCAGCCTGGGACAGGGCTTTCTTGGCACCGGTCAGGTCGAGGCGTGTATTATAGATATTGGTCCCCGTAATGGCCCCGCGCTGGCCGCACATGTGCAGGATGCTGTCGGCCATATCGTCGGCATAGATGACGACGCCGTTGCAGTTGACCAGGACGACGCCATCCTGGATGGATAAGGGCCGGTACATGGAATGGAAATCCATGGGCACCTGCAAGGACAAGAAGGCTGTTTCCGTCAAAATCTCCCGATTGTCTTCGACTGTGCCGACAAAGGAAATGACGGCAATCGTCCCGCCGCCGTTATCGACGAAGGGATAAGCCACGATGGGCGCCATGCGGCCGTATTCGATTTCTTTCTCACCGCGCATGGCTGTTCCCGCCTGGAAGACCTGATAATTAAGCGGCTCTTCATAACGGGAAAAGGCAGCGCCAGGATCAGTCGCCTCCGTCTGCCTCCCCTTCTGCAGGAGCGGCGTCCGGTGCGCGGCCAGGACCAGCGTCCCCGCTTCCCGCCCGGGCACATAGACGAAGAGTTCCCGGTGCGACAAGTCGCTGGCGAACTGCAAGAGTTCTTCACTGTTCTGTAAAATATGGATCTGCACGGGCGACAAGGTGCTCCTTGTCCGGCAGACCGCTTCGAGTGTAGCCATAGAAGATTCCCCCATCTCTTCTCAGGATTAGTCCGATGTAATCGGCAGGGCCGGCTTGGCGTTGAGGGTCAAGTCGGCAAAGCGGCCGTCCAGGGCCATATAATATGCCCGGCAGCCAATCATGGCGCCGTTGTCGGTGCAGAGTATCGGTTCCGGCCGGTAGAAGGCATAGCCCTTGTCGGCACAGGCCGCACTCATGGCCGCAGCCAGGCCGCTGTTGGCCGAGACGCCGCCGGCGACGGCGATTTTCCTGGCTCCGCAGTAGGCCGCGGCATCCATGGTCTTTTCGACAAGCGTTTCGACGACGGTCTTCTGGAAGCTGGCCGCCACGTCGGCGGCATTATAGGACTGGCCCCGCTGTTCCTGTGTGTGCAGGTAGTTGAGGACTGCCGATTTGAGGCCGCTGAAGCTGAACTCGAAATTGTGCTTTTCATGGAGGGCCTTGGGAAAGGCGATGGCGTCGGGATCGCCTTCTTTGGCCAGTTTGTCGATCTGCGGACCGCCCGGATAGGGATAGCCCATGACGCGGGCGATCTTGTCGAAGGCTTCGCCGGCGGCATCGTCGCGGGTCTGGCCCATGAGTCTGAACGAATTATAGCCATTGATCTGGACCAGCTGGGTATGGCCGCCGGACACGACGAGAGCCAGGAACGGCGGTTCCAAATCAGGATGGCTGAGGAAGTTGGCAAAGATATGGCCTTCCATGTGGTTGACGCCGACCAGGGGCTTATCGGCAGCAAAGCTGATAGCCTTGGCCGCTGCGACACCGACCAGCAGGGCCCCGACCAGGCCGGGACCGTAAGTGACGCCGATATGGTCGATATCTGCCAAGGTGACGCCAGCCGTATCAAGGGCTTCCTTGATGATGGGCATGACGTATTCGATGTGCTGGCGCGACGCGATTTCCGGTACGACGCCGCCGAATTTCCGGTGGATCGGCACCTGTGTCGATATGATGTTGGAGCAGATGTGGCGGCCATCTTTGAGGACAGCAGCCGACGTTTCGTCACAACTCGTTTCTAAAGCTAAGGTATACATAGATTTCATCCTTTTTTCTATAGTGAATGGCCGAGCCATTGATACTTCTCTTTTTGACAATGCATGATGCACGCATCTTCCACAGGCTGGGAATAATAGTCCTTGCGGACGGCAACGGCTTCATAACCCAGCTTGCGGTACAGGCCCTGGGCCGGCGCGTTGGATTGGCGGACTTCCAGGAAGAAACTCGTGCAGCCTTCCCGGAAGAGGGCTTCCATGGCCGTTCGCAGGAGAATCTCGCCATAGCCCAGGCTCCGTGCTGACGGATGGATGGCGATGTTGGCCAGCTGGCCTTCATCGGCGATGAGCCAGACGTCGGCATAACCGGCGACGCTCCCGTCTTCCTTTTCCAGGACATAATAGCGGGCTACGGGATTGTCCAGTTCCGCCGCCAGGGACTGATGGGACCAGGGCACGGAAAAGGACGCCTCTTCGATGGCGATGATATCCGGCAGGTCCTCCCGGCAGGCCTGACGGACCGTTACTGACATGGGGCACCGCCGTGGCGTTTTTCCCAGAGCACTTCGGCTTCGCTTCGGCGCAGGTACGACGGCGTCAGGGTCATGCAGTCGTCGTAGTCACCGGCGGCAAAACGGACATTGGCTGCCAGGGCGACGCTGCCGGCACGGGGAATGACCATCGTCGGCGGCGCCATGCGGAATAAGGGGCTCCGGCCTTCGATATCCCGGCGCCCTTTGAGGGAGCCGTCACCGCAGAAGACGACGGGCTGGCCTTCCCTTTCCAAGGTATCCAGGACTTCCGTCCGCGGCGCGATGTAGATTTCTTTTTCCGTCGTCAGCGTCGTCCGGTCCCAGCGATAGACACCGGCATAGACATTGCCTTTTTGGGCGTCGATGAGGGTGCAGATGCGGTCAGAGACGCCGACGAAGTTCCAGGCCAGGCTGACCGGCGTCGTGACGCCGACGATAGGCACGTTCCAGGCAAAGGACAGGCCTTTGGCCGTGGCCAGGCCGATGCGCAGGCCCGTAAAGGAACCGGGGCCGACGGCAACGGCGACGCCGTCGATCTGGCTTTTCTTGACCGACGCCTTGTCGAGCATGTCGGCAATATGGGGCATGAGCTGTTCCGAATGGGTCAGCCGTGCCTGGATGGTGAGTTCAGCCCGCAGCGTGTCGTCATGGAGCAAGGCGACACTCGATACGAGGCTCGATGTTTCAATGGCTAAGAGCATATTTTTTTACCTCATTTTCTACAGCTTGCCAACGGCTGCCGTGGAAGTCAAAATGGAACAGGCGGTCCGTGGGACTCGTCTTTTCGATGGTGACGACAGCCGCATCGTCAGGCAGGCGGTCCGGGAATTTTTCCGACCATTCGATGACGGTCACGCCGCTTTCGAGATAGTCGTCAAATCCCAAATCGTCTAATTCATATTCCTCTTCCAAGCGATAAAAATCGAAATGCTGGAGAGGAATAGTATTTTCATAATAATTCAGGATGGTAAAGGTCGGACTGACGACGACGTCGTCAATGCCCATGCTCTGGGCGATGCCCTGGACGAAATGGGTCTTGCCGGCGCCGAGGTCGCCGCGCAGGGCCAGGACATCGCCGTCGCTGAGGACCGGCCCCAGGGCTTTGCCCAAAGCGATGGTGTCCGCTTCTGAATGAGTTGCTACATCAAAGCTCATGATATCCTCCTCCTAAAAATGGGTCCAGCCCGTCGGCGGCAGGACCTGTTCGCCCCCATCGTGGCGGAGCAGGACCCGGCCCGGCCCCTGGCGGACCGTCCCGATAGGCGTCACAGCCGGATAGACGGCCTGCAAAGCCTGGAAATCGTCCGGCGCCATGGTAAAGACCAGTTCATAGTCTTCGCCGCCGTTAAAGACGAATTTCCAAATATCCTTGCCCGATGCCGCAGCCCAGGCTTTCAGCTCAGCGCTCGTCGGAACCTGGTCCAGGTCGATGACCAGTTCGACGCCGCTGGCCTTGGCAATTTCATTGGATTCACTGGCCAGGCCGTCGCTGATGTCGTTCAGGCTGTGGCAATGATGCTGTACCAGTAAGCGTCCCAGGGAAATCTGCGGTTCCGGATACTGGTGGGCTTTCTTCAAATGTTCATAGCCGTCCTGTCCGGCCAGGAGGACGTCGAGGCCGCCTGCCGAATCGCCGATCGTATGGGATACGGCGATGACGTCGCCGGCCTGGGCTCCGCTGCGCAGCAGGGCCTTCCCGGCTTCGATTTCGCCAAAGGCAGCGACAGTGATGACGACGCCTTCTTTGGACATGACCGTATCGCCGCCGAGGATATTGACTTCATACGTGCGGCAAATATCCTTGATGCCGCGGTACATGTCAATGACGTCATCGACGTCCATCTGCGGCGCCAGGGCTGTCGACAGGACGATATGGGTCGGCACGGCCCCCATGGCGGCGATGTCGCTGAGGTTCGAGGCTACGGCCTTGAAGCCGACGTCATGCCAGGTCGCCGTCTGACCGATGATGAAATGACTGTTCTGGACCATCGTGTCGATGACAGCCACCTGCTGCCAGCCCGGCGTCGTCGTGTAGACGGCACCGTCATCGCCGATGCCGACGGCGACGTTTTCCGGATGGAAGAGGGTATGCTCTTTAATAGCATCAATGAATCCGAATTCACCGATATCTGAAATCTTCGTCATTTCCGAGCTCCCCTATTCTTCATAATCAATGTGGTTGTCTTCACACCACTTCTTGGCGATTTTGCGGAATTCCATGCGCTGGAAGGTATACCAGAACTGGACCAGGCCCATGTCCTTCAATTCCCGTTCCAGCTGGGAAACGGTCTTGCCTGCTTCGATGGACTGCTGAAAAGCCGCCCTCTGCTTCGGGTCTTTCATCATGGGGACGAAGCCCTTGATCATTTCCGGCAGATCCAGGTCGGCCTGGGTCGGCAGCTTGATATACGCATCGGGATTGGCTGTGACTTCATTTTCCGCCTTGTCGTCACCGGGGATTTCCGTGACCAAGGCCATATGGCCGTCATTTTTATTTAAATAGAACTTGAGATAGGGATTATTCAGTTCAAAGGCTTTCAATAATTCTTCGAGCTGTACTGTCATAGCTTACACTTCCTTTTCACAATTTGCGATGTCTCTATTATAGCATGGATAGGGCCGGGCCTAAAGTGGGCAAAAGAGGCTGTCTTCGTGCGACAGCCTCTTTTTGGGTTTTAAGTTTACAGTTTGTAGTTTGTAGTGAAGGTTTTTAAATTTAAAGCCACCTTCTACAAACTCCGTACTACAAACTATAAAAAAAGCTCACGCAAAATGCGTGAGCTTTTTCCTATGGTGACCCGGTAGGGATTCGAACCCTAGACCTACTGATTCGTAGTCAGTCACTCTATCCAGCTGAGCTACCGAGTCATGTGGGAATGAAGGCGGACCTTCATTCCGTTTTTTCTGGCAGGGGCAGAAGGAATCGAACCCTCAACCAATGGTTTTGGAGACCACTACTCTACCAGTTGAGCTATACCCCTACAAAAATCAGCGGCTTCCTATCCTCCCAGGGGGCCTCCCCCCAAGTACTTTCGGCGTTTGCGGGCTTAACTGCTGTGTTCGGCATGGGAACAGGTGGATCCCCGCAGCTATCGCC